>BNTV01000086.1 GCA_025996865.1 Bacteroidia bacterium | reverse complement strand
TTTTTACCCAAATTTCTTTGGCTTGTACTACGTAATTTCATGGAAATCTTTCAAAGATCGTGCGCTTTTGTTTTCTTACCCTCTCTACTTTGGGGAGGGTGCTTCTGTCAAAAGCGGTGCAAAGGTACAATGTTTTTTCTATTTGGCAAACTTTTTTACGGAATTTAATTGTTAATTTGTCTAACTTGTTGAATATAAGAAAAATATTTTTTCTATTATTTTGCTACATTCTTTCGGGCACGTCAATTCCCAATAAACCGAAACCGGTTTTTATTACTTTTCCAACGTTTTGAGATAAAACCAAACGGAATTTTCTGAGGTCTTCGTTTTCTTCTCTGAGGATGGAAAAATCATGGTAGAACTGGTTGTATTCTTTTACCAAATCGTAGATGTAATTGGCGATTAGGGCCGGACTGAAATTGTCGGCGGCTTCTTTCACTATTGCCGGAAATTCGGAGAGGAGTTGTATGAGGGTTTCTTCTTTTTCGGCAAGTTCAACCGCTTTGTCAGGTTCGACGCAGGCAGAGCCGGGCGCAGGTCCCGTTTCGTCATTGCGACCCGTTAGACGGAGCAATCCGGAATCAGGCATCATATCCGCTTTTCGGAGAACGGATTGGATACGGGCGTAGGTGTATTGGATGAAAGGGCCTGTGTTTCCGTTGAAATCGATGGATTCTTTGGGGTTGAATACCATATTTTTACGGGGATCTACCTTTAAAATAAAGTATTTCAATGCTCCTAAGCCGACGATGCGGGTTATTTTGTCGGTTTCTTCTTCGGAACAGCCGTCCAATTTTCCGAGTTCTTTAGAGGTTTCTTTGGCTGTACTGATCATTTCTTCAATTAAATCGTCGGCATCGACGACTGTGCCTTCGCGGGATTTCATTTTTCCTTCGGGAAGTTCAACCATTCCGTAAGAAAAATGTACCAGCCCTTTTCCAAATTCAAATCCCAATTTATCCAAAAGAATAGAAAGTACTTGAAAATGATAATTCTGCTCATTTCCAACTACATAAATCATTTTATTGATTGGATAATCGTCGAAACGGAGTTTAGCCGTTCCGATGTCTTGCGTCATGTAAACGGAAGTGCCGTCGGCTCTTAGCAGCAGTTTTTCGTCCAAGCCGTCGGCGGTCAGGTCTGCCCAGACCGAACCGTCTTCTTTTTGGTAGAAAATTCCTTTTTGCCGACCTCTTTCGACTTCTGCTTTTCCTTCTGTATAGGTTTGAGATTCGTAGTAAATTTTGTCGAAATCGACGCCCAAGGCTTTGTAGGTTTCGTCAAAGCCTGCATAAACCCAGGCGTTCATCATTTTCCAAAGGGCAATGGTTTCCAAGTCGCCGGCTTCCCATTGGCGGAGCATTTCGCGTGCTTCGGCCATCAGTGCGGATTTTTCTTCGGCTTCTTTCTGCGACATGCCGGCGGATTGCAGCTCAGACAGTTCCTTCTTATATTCCCGGTCGAATTTTACATAGTAATCGCCAATCAGGTGGTCGCCTTTTTTGCCGGAAGATTCGGGCGTTTCTCCGTTTCCCCATTTCTGCCAGGCAAGCATGGATTTGCAAATATGAATTCCACGGTCATTTACAATATTGGTTTTTACTACCTTGTAACCGTTGGCTTTCATGATTTCCGAAAGGCTGTAACCCAATAAATTATTCCGGATATGGCCTAAATGCAGGGGCTTATTGGTGTTTGGGGATGAATATTCAATCATCCCCAAAGGGGCGTTTTTTCCGGCTTTTTTCGTTCCGTATTCCGGTGTTGCGTTTATTTCGTTTAATAAACCAATCCAATAGGCGGGAATGAGGACCAAATTTAAAAAGCCTTTAATGACATTAAATTCGGAAATAAATGATTCTTTTTCAAGGAGATAGTCCCCTATTTCCTGAGCCGTTTGTTCCGGATTTTTCTTGGAAATTTTCAATAAAGGAAAGACTACCAAAGTGATGTGGCCTTTGAATTCTTTTTTTGTTTTTTGCAATTGAATCTGGGACGTTTCCACGTTTTGAGCGTATAAGTCCGAGATTGCTTTTTGTATTAATTCTTGGATATTCATCGTTTTTCGTTTTTTTTAGCTTGCAAAAATAGTAAAAAAATTATGATTATCCACAAGATTAGATTAAGCCTATTTTTTTTACAGAAAAAAAAATCACTATCTTTACCCCCCAAAATTAGATTAGGGATGCATGAATTATACATTATAATTTCCATTTTTGTAACCGGCGGCCTGCTGTTCGCTTTGGGGCTGATGTTCATTGTTACGGTCATACCCGCCAGTTGGCAATCGCCTCCTCGCAAGCCTTCCTGTTCACCTTTGCGATGCTTGCGCTGCTGAAAGTCCGCTTCCCCGGATGGCGGTATATTTTCCGTGAAGCAACTTATGTCCTGCTGTTTATCATAGCTACTTTCATGGTTTACATTTTTTGCCCTGCGGAAACATTCAAGATTGTTTTTTACTTCTTTTCCGCAATATACGCCCTGCTGCTGGTGCGGTACACCTTCCTGTTTCTCAGGAATTACCGTCTGTTCAGCCTGCGGATGGACAATTATTTTTCCGACATGGAAGCCGGACGGTTGCGCTGGGTTGCCTTTTCATTTTTCGCCGCGCTCGCCATCGGCGTCATGGCGCTGCTTTCCTCCCTGTTCATGTCCACCCTCGTCGCATTGTTGTTTGCCGTCATATTCGATATTTTTTATGTCTATTTCGCCATACGGTTTATCAATTATGCGCATCGGTTCCATGTCATCGAACGCGCAATGCATTGCGTCTGTACTCGACAAACAGATAGAAGAATGGATGGCCGACAAGGGATTTACCGAACCCGGAATTACGATTGACCTGCTGGCTACACGGCTTTGCACAAACGGCAAATATTTGTCGGTTTATATCAATACCCGCAAAAATCAAACCTTCCGCGAATGGATTAACGAACTGCGCATCGAAGAAGCCAAAATCCTGCTGCTGCAATATCCCGAAATAACCGGCAGCGAAGTTGCCTGCCAAACCGGTTTTTCCGACAGGAGCCATTTCCTGCGGCAGTTTAAAAAACACACCAATACATCTCCTACGGAGTGGAAAAAACGCGCCGGCACACAAAATTTTCCTGTTTAGACACACCTCCGTCTTTCCGTTTCATCTACCTTTGCGCCGGAATTAAAAAAAAGGTTTATTATGAAACAGATTTATACTTTGGCAATTATTATTGCCGGTTTTTTATTTTCCCCGGTAGCTTGGGGACAGAAAGATTTTCAGCATCATAAAGATTCGCTGCTAAACATAATTGCCTCCGTTGAAGGTCAGGCCAAAATATCGGCATATTATGATTTAACCTCGTTCCTTTATTTTAATGAATAGAATACGGATTCTGTACTGAAGTATCTTTATCTGAACGAAAGAGAAGCAAAAATGCAACATAATTTGAAAGCCGAAAGAAATGTACGAAAAAATATCGGCGGACTATTCCGGAATCGTGGTTTGTATGACAAATTTCTTGAGCGGGCGTATGATGATTTGAACTTCATGGCGAAACATGAGTTTTGGAAGGGCTATTATGACTTAACCCGCAAGATTGTAGAAAGTTATCATTTTACCGGACAAAATAAAAAAGCATTGAGCGCAGCTATGGAATTTTATGAACAAGCCCGGCAAAAAAAACATTCCGAAGGAATACAAAGTACATTATATGCCATTGGCTTTTATTATGGAGCCAATAAACGGGAGGCGGAGGCGGAAAAATACTTCAGAATGAGTCTGGACGAAGCCAATCGTTCGGGAAAAGTAACTGACATAAAACTAACTTGTTATTACCAATTGATTTCCTCCCTGGTTAACCATCGTAAATGGAATGAATGTAAGGAATTATTCCCTCAATGGGAAGCAGATACAAAGGAACATGAAAAAAATGAAACAAGAACTTCCAATTCTTTGTATCTAAACTTATATGTAATGTACCTGCACTATTATGGAGGAATAGAAGATGATGTTCAGGCGGAGAAATATTGCAGATTACTTGAAAAAGAGTGGCCTGAGGACGCTATTGTTCAACTGGTTACCACTACCAATTGGGCGTCCATATAGCAAACTCGTAAAAATTGGGCAAAAATGCTTGAATATTCCGAGAAAGCATATAAACTTCATGAAAAATACAATTCACTTATTTCGATGAACTCCCTGTCTCAATATAAAGCTAAAGCGTTGAACTATTTGGAACGGGCTGACGAATGTTATGCTGAAATCGAACATTACACCATGTTGAGGGATTCGCTTGCGAATCAGGAATTAAACGCTCAACTCGACGAACTCCGTACCCAATACGAAGTCAATAAACACATCGCCGAAAAAGAAAAAACACACAACTACCTCCTCTTTGCTCTCGCCGGATGCCTCCTGCTTGCCGTCGCGCTGGGAATATGGATATACCTTAATCGCAAAATTGCCGGAAAAACCGCACTTTGGCACAACAAATCAGGGAACTGACGGCACAGCAGGAACTCCGCGACGCCGAACTGCTGGACAAAACCACCTTCGTACAGGAGCCGGAAGAAGAACCGGAAACAGACGACGACGGCATGTTATGTCCCGAAAGCCGCATGGACAAACTTTGCATTGCCATCCGCGACATCATCCTCAAGGAAAAAGCCTACCGCAACCCCGCCTTTTCACGCGATTACGTAATAGAGCGTCTCGGAACCAGCCGCACACTGTTTGTTGACGCATTTTATTCCTGTTTCGGCATGTCCTTTCCCGAATATATCAACAGCCTCCGCCTGAAAGACGCCGTCAGGCTGCTCGAACAGTCCGACCTGTCAATTGAAGATATTTCCGAAAAAACAGGCTTCGGCACCCTCCGCACCTTCCAGCGGCAGTTCCAAAAAAACTACAACCTTTCGCCCAAGGATTACCGCGATTCGGCGAATAAATAACCACGCCCCGCCGTAGAGACGCGATGCATCGCGTCTCTACAATTACCCCGACAGAAGGGAAACCCATCGCTTTTTCTCGAAGAAATACGGAATATCGCCTTCGCAATACCGCAAATTGGCAACGGTGAAGAAAGGGTAAACATTTACTCTGCATTTTGCATATTCAAAGAAAATTAGTAGTTTTGCAACGTAAATCTTTAATACGTAAAAATATGTCACAAGACGAAAAAAATGCGAAGGAATTGCAGGAAGATTTGGAAAATACGCTAATGAAACAAGGTAGGTTTTACAAAAAAACAGTTGATAGAATTTGCCGTAAATGAATGGGTCGCAGACCATTTGACACTATTGTCGCCTGTTGAAAGGAAAAAGTATAGTGCTATATTATTGTAAATTATGTATAAAAATTACATTTTTATAGATACCAATATCTTGATTTATGCCTTTTCCGAAAAAAAACCCAAAGCCAAGGAATGTTTGGACTATTTGCTAAAACTGCAAGGAAGAAAACTCTTTACATCCTCTTTTTGTGTGGGTACAATGATTTCTACTTTACAAAAAAACAAAGGCGATAGAAAAAAATTATCAAAGGAAGAAATAATTGACATTTTCAAAAATGATTTTTCAAAAATCAATATATTGCCTTTTTCAGAAACCGATATTGAAAATTCTTTTGCTCACTTAGGCAATGATATGGAAGATAATATTCAGTATCAAATAGGAGCGAAGGCAAAATGTTACTATTTTATAACCGATGATAAAAAAGGATTTAAGTTTTTCAAAAATATTCAAGTTTTAAATCTTGAAAATTATCTTGCCATAAAGCAAAAAATATGAAAAGGTAAATGTTAAGCAAAAAATATTTAGGCAGGAATCCCGTAAAACAAACAAACCGTAATTGCATCGCACGGTAGGGACGCGATGCATCGCGTCTCTACAATTACCCCGACGGCAGTTCCCAGAGAGGCTCGTTCTGCCAATTGGAAGGGAAACCCATCGCTTTTACGTCAATGGTAGGATATTCCGCCAGCAGTGATTGGAGTTTTTCCGTAAAGCGATTGTTCGGCGAAACGGTAAAAAGCAGGTATTTGATGATGCAGATACGGAAATACACCCGCTTCATATCCGTGGCGGAACTGTCAATCCACGGGAAAACAGGAGATTTTAAGTCGGCAGGAATTACAAGATGGTCTTTATTCCATGTTCTATTGTGATGGCAGCATACATTTCGCAAGTTTGCCAATGTTAAAATCCACGACGAAAAAACAGGAAAAGGCAATCCGAATTGATTCGCTACCTTTTTCTTGAGGCTTGTGCTTTTCATATTATTGTATATGCCGCACAACACTCCCAATGGAATAATCTCGGTAATCATCCATGCAGGAGGAAACGGATTGGAGTATTTATTCCGGAAATGCTCAATAAATTCCTCCTTTGTCCTGTCAATTTCCGATTGTATGAGGGCTAATGATTTTGCGAAACCTGCTGCACTACTAAAATAACGTGTATCAGTCATCCAGAAAACATCATTCAAGACATCGGATACACAGTTGCTCATAGCGCTGCGAATAGCGACTTCTACTTTTTCAACTTCGTTGAAAAGCAGTTGCCGCAGTTTACGGTCGAAGCGGTACATGTTCATTGCCAAATCAAAAGTAGCGTCAGGTTTATAAAGATGGTCAGTCTTTGGGTCTTTCAGCAAAGGATAAAGATAAGCACTCAATCGGTAATATCCGATATTGGTAAGATAGCTGATAGCTTTTTGCTCATCAGCGATTGACAGGCCACGACTTTTCAATAGAGGAATCAAATCCTGCGGGAGTGTACAAGTTTTGGAATAATTGACTTTCATATTATTATAAAATAAAAAGACCCGCTGATTTGAGCATTGTAAAGAGGCTTAGCGGGTACTCACAACGCAAAGATACAACAATTATTTGAACCGCCAAAATATTCCCGCTAAAAAAATTCTTCAGGAATCCCGTAAAACAAACAAACCGTAATTGCATCGCACGGTAGAGACGCAATGCATCGCGTCTCTACAATTAACCCCGACAGAGATATTTGAAATATCGGTTTACACGCAAATACAAATTAGTTTTGCCGGTATTCGGAAAAAGAATTACCTTTGCTGCAATAATTCATTCATTTTAAAAACAACAAATTATGAACGGAATAAATATGGTAATAAACGAAAGTGGATTGAAAACCGCCATACTGATTGATCTCAATGAATTGAGAATAAATCAAACAGCAGGACGAGATGTTGCAGCTTGGCTTGAAACACTCGAAGAAATTGAAGACATAATAGATGTGGAATTGAGCGGGGCGGATGCTTCCGACAATTGGGACGACGTCAGAAAACAGTTGAAATTAAACGCACATGTATAGTGTCAAAATCAAGAGAAAAGCGCAAAAGCAGTTAATGGATTTGCCGTTATCCATAGCTAACCGCATAGCGGACATCATTGACGGTTTGGCTGAAAATCCACGACCGACCGGATCAAAAAATTGCAGGGATACAACCATGTTTACCGTATCCGTGAAGCAAATTACCGTATTATTTACAGCATTGAAGATGATATATTAACGGTAGAAATAATCAAAATAGGACACCGGAAAGACATATACAGGGGAATGTAGAGACGGATAATTATCCGTCTCTACAATTACCCCGACGGCAGTTCCCAGAGAGGCTCGTTTTGCCAATTGGAAGGGAAACCCATCGCTTTTACGTCAATGGTAGGATATTTTGCAAACAGTTCTTTAAGTTTTTGCCTGAACGTATGATTTGGATTAACAATGCTGTGCAGCCACGACGCAAATACGGAATCGGACAATCCGAAAATAGCAGCAATGTCCTTTTTTGCCCGTCTGGGCAAAAAATTGTTGTACAAGCGTAGCAGGATACCAAAAGACGTTATTTCCAACAGCATGAACGAAGGCGGTAACGGATTGGTATAAGTGGTTTTGAATGACACAATCAAATCATCGTCGGTTCGAGACAATTCCTCTTCTATTTTGGCAAGCGTTGCCTGATACATTGTCATATTGGAAAACAGCGAAGTATCTTCCATCCAAAAGGCATTGTACGACAAGGACATCACATACGTCATTTTGGAACGTATTGCTACCTCTATTTTTTCGAGTTCGGATATAATCAATTTTCGCAGTTCACGGTCGAATTTATACAGATTGAATATCGTTTCAAAGTTTGCGCCGGATTTAAAAATGTGATTTTGCTTGTCGGCAAGCAAAGGATGCCAATAGGCACTCAAACGATGGTAGCTGATATTTTCGAGCAAATGCAGGGCTTTTGCCTCATTTGCAAATATCATTCCCCGCGATTTCAGCAATGCAATCTGAGCCTGACAGGAAAGAAAAGGCTTTGTGTATGGAATTTTAATCATATTGTATAAAATAAAAAGGATTACCCTGAGCGCGCTGTTCTGACGGGAAGCGGGGTAATCACACGACGCAAAGATATAACAATTATTTGAACCGCCAAAATATTCCCGCTAAAAAAATTCTTCAGGAATCCCGTAAAACAAACAAGCCGTAATTGCATCGCACGGTAGAGACGCGATGCATCGCGTCTCTACAACCCCCCACCACAACCCCCCTCTAAAATCACAATAAAAACCCGTTTTTTTAACAAATTCCTGTTTAGACACACATTTTTTCCTGTTTAGACACACCTCAGAAACAAAATGTCGCCTTTTAGTGCCGAATTGTCGCCTCCATTCGGATACTTCGGCAGTACCTTTGCAGTTGATGGAAAGCGTTCCATGACGCGGAAAAATTCCTTGCGTAAAAAAATAAAATTTCATGCGCAGATAATTTTATTTATGTACGGTAGAAAATAAATTTTCATACGGCAACGGCAACCGCAACCGCACCACGGCAACCGTAGAGACGCGATGCATCGCGTCTCTACAACGCAAAAACGCAACAACGCAAAAACGCAAAAACAAAAAAACAAAATCATTATTTTTTCACAATTTAATTCAATTTTTTATGATTCCGGCAACAAAACCGTGAAAGTGATATATTGACAATAGTGACAGCCAAGTCATAATTTATTAATCAAGGAGGTTATCCCGCGAATACCGGGATAACCTCCTTGATTTTTATTCATGGAAAACCTTAATTTGTCATTTTTAGGAAAAAAAATGACAAATCAAGATGCGTTTTCCATGATTTTTAATGTATTCGTTTGGAATTCTTATATTTTTCATATAATTTTGCAAAAAAAAATAAACTATGGCACGATATTTCAATGTAGCAGGACCCTGTAATGAAATTGATCATTATATGATAGAAGCTTCGTCGCGGTTGACGGAAATAGACGATTTGATTACTCAAAAACAGTATTTTGTGATTCACGCTCCCCGTCAGAGCGGGAAAACCACCTTGTTGCTTGATTTGGCTAACCGCATCAATCACGAATTCAGGTATTATGCGTTATATTGTTCGTTGGAGGCGGCACAAGGTATTATTGATCCGAAGGAAGGGATTCCGGCAATAGTGGATGGTATTGCAACTGCTTTGCAATTTTCAAATATTCCCCAATGGGAAAAATTTGCCAAAAATGCGAGTGACGGCAATTACGCATTTTTATTGCTGCGGACGCTGACCTTCTTATGTATCTCTTTAGACAAACCGCTAATCATCTTTTTTGACGAAGCCGACTGTTTGAGCGAAGGTACGTTAATTTCTTTCCTTCGACAGTTGCGAAATGGTTACAATACCCGGAGTCAGACCCCGTTTGTACATTCCGTAGCCTTGGTGGGTATGCATAATATACGCGATTTCAAGACGGAAATTCGTCCCGAAAGCGAAACCTTGGGCAGCGCAAGTCCATTTAATATCGTAAAAGAGGCATTGACTCTTCGCAATTTTACAAAAGATGAAATCGCGGAATTGTATGGACAGCATACTGCTGAGACCGGACAGATATTTAAACCGGATGCAGTTGAATTGGTGTACCGGCAAACACAGGGGCAGCCGTGGCTGGTCAACGCCATTGCTCGCGAGGTGATTGAAAAAATGCTTCAATCCGATTACACCCAACCTGTAACCGTCGAATTAGTAGATAAAGCCATTCAAACCATTATTTTGCGGAGCGACACGCATATCGACAACCTGATGGAACGGCTCAGAGAAGAGCGGGTGCGGCGGGTAATGGAACCGGTTATCATCGGCGAATTGTCGGACGTTGACACACAATCGGACGACTACCGCTACACCACAGACCTTGGGCTGGTAAAGAACGCTAACGGCGTAATTATGCCCTCCAATCCTATCTATGCGGAGGTTATTATCCGCACATTAAATGCCAATTCGCAAAAAGACTTGATCGAAAGCAAGTATGCCCACCGGATGCATCGCTACCTGAAAGACGGACGCATCGACATGACTTATCTCATGCAGGATTTTCAGTCGTTCTGGCGCGAGAACAGCGAAATCTGGATAGAGCGTTACCAATACAAAGAAGCAGCGCCACAACTGATTATGCAGGCTTTTCTTCAGCGGATAGTTAATGATGGTGGAGAGATCATCCGCGAGTTTGCCGCAGGTTACAGGCGGATAGATTTGTGCATACAGTATGAAGGGCAAAAATATCCCGTCGAACTGAAACTCCACCGCAACGCCCAAACGGAAGAAAACAGCTATGATCAAATCCTCGATTACATGGACACACTGGGGGTCAAAGAGGGCTGGTTGGTCATCTTCGACCGACAAGTCGATATGGATTGGGACACTAAGATTTACCTGAAAACAGAAAAAATCAAAGATAAAACACTAACAATAGCAGGTTGTTAGGAGTATGCCAAACATATTAAAAAAAGAAAGGCATGAATAACATGCCTTTCTTTTTTTAATTTACTGACAATTGAATCCAACTATCATAAAGCAAGTTCGGCGCCGGGTTTGAACTTAACAACTTTCTTCGCCGGGATGCTGATAGGTTTTCTTGTTTTAGGATTAATGCCTGTCCGCGCACTTTTTTCAACAACCTGATAGGTTCCATGTCCTACCAAAGTAACCTTACCCCCGTTTTTCAGCTCTTTTGCTACAGCAGTTAATAAACCATTGAGCGCTTTTTTAGAATCAACTTTCGTTAAGCCTGATTCTTCTGCGATTGCATCGATTAATTCAGCTTTGTTCATAAAAACTTTTTTTAATTATATAGATACTAAATGTAAAAATAATAAAAATAACTAATTTTATTATTTGGCTTCAAATATAAGTCTATTCAGCAAATTATCCAAATTTTTTAAATTATTTTTCAGAAAAAACTTAAAATTTCTGTCTGAAAAGGCTAAAACCCTGCCAATATTGCTTTATCTTTGCAAAAAATTGTTCAATTTACATGAAACCCGCATGTAAAAGTTGCGCCGGAGAGCATGAACATAACGCGGGTTTCATGACCTTTAAAAAACAAATTATGCACGTATGAAAAAATACAATTTCGATGAAATAATTGACAGGAGAGGTACTTGTGCTGTAAAAACAGATGCGTTGAAAAAAATATACGGGCGCGAAGATTTGATTGCGCTTTGGGTTGCCGACATGGATTTCAGATGTGGGGATTTTATTATCGATGCCTTGGCGAAACGTACTCAGGAAGGTATTTTCGGTTATACGAGAGCTTCGGACAGTTATTTCGAATCTATCATCGAATGGATTGGGACTCAACATCAATGGGAGGTCAAGAGAGACTGGTTGAGTTATATTCCGGGTATCGTGAAGGGAATTGCTTTTTGTGTGATGAAATTTACGGCTCCGGGGGACAAAATAATTATACAGCCTCCTGTGTATCATCCTTTTCGCTTGGTTCCGGAAGCTCATTCCCGCCAAGTAGTTAATAATCCGTTGATTGAAGAAGACGGTAAATACCGCATGGATTTGGAAGGGTTAAAAAAAATCATTGATAAAGATTGCAAAATGCTGATTCTCTGTAATCCGCACAATCCCATCGGAATTACATGGGACAAAGAGACTTTGCAGGAATTAGCCCATATTTGCGCCGAGAATCATATTCTGGTTGTTTCGGATGAAATTCATGCCGACATGGGTATTTTCGGGCATAAGCATCTGCCTTTTGCCTGTGTTTCGCAAGAAGCGGCCGATAACAGCATTACCTATATGGCTCCGAGTAAAACCTTTAATATTGCAGGAATTGTCAGTTCTTATTCGATTATTCCTAACCAACAACTCAGGGAAAGTTTTTACAAATATCTGCATGCAAGCGAATTGGACGATGGTACCATTTTTGCATACGCAGCCACAGAAGCTGCTTATAGGAATGGGGAAGATTGGATGCGTCAAATGCTTGATTACGTTGAAAATAACATTCTTTTTGTAGATAATTATCTGAAAGAAAATGTTCCACAAATCAAAACGGTTATTCCCGAAGCTTCCTTTTTGGTTTGGTTGGATTGCCGGGCTTTAGGGCTGCAAAAATCCGGGTTGATTTCTTTATTCGTCGATAAAGCGCATTTGGCTTTGAATGACGGGGAAATGTTCGGATCGGGAGGCAAGGGATTTATGCGGCTCAATGTCGGATGTTCGAGAATAATTCTGAAACAGGCGCTGGGGCAATTGGAAAAAGTATTATCATAAAAAAGAGGCTGAAAAAGGAAAAAGGGTATTTTGAAAATTCTTGTTTTTATTATATCTTTGCGCCTTAAAATTTATATATAAAATTTATGAAAATTTCAGAAGACAAATTTGTAGCATTGACCTACGATTTAACCGTAGAAACAGAACAAGAGGGCGAACGTGAACTGATGGAATGCGCAACTAAAGAAAATCCGCTTTCTTTTATTTTCGGTATGGGCATGATGCTTGAGGCATTCGAAAGAAATATCGAAGGATTGGCCGTTGGAGATAAATTTTCCTTTAGTTTGAACCCCGAAGAAGCTTACGGTGAATTTATCCAAGAGAATGTAGTGGAACTACCCAAAAAGATATTCGAAGTTGATGGAAAATTTGACGAAGAAAAAATCGCCGAAGGTCTGACGCTTCCGATGATGGATGCGCAGGGAAACCGCCTGATGGGTTCAATTTTAGAAGTAAAACCGGAGGTTGTTGTGATGGATTTCAATCATCCTTTGGCTGGAGAAACTTTGTATTTCGACGGTACGGTAATTGATGTGCATGAAGTTACTCCTCAGGAAATCGCCGCGATGACGCGCAATGAAGACGGAGCTTGCAGCCACTGTCAATCGGATGATGAATGCGGTTGCGCGGATTGCCGGTAACTCGACAGACTCGTTATAAATAAATGAATACTTTCGGAAATATATTTCGCTTAACTTCTTTTGGGGAATCGCACGGAGAAGCCATCGGAGGGGTAATTGACGGTTGTCCTGCCGGCATTGATGTCGATATGGACTTCATTCAAAATGAATTGAACCGGAGAAAACCGGGACAATCCAAGCTCACTACCTCCCGCAAAGAGGCTGACGAAGTAGAATTTCTTTCCGGCATTTACGAAGGACAAACGACGGGAACGCCCATCGGGTTTATTGTTCGCAACACAAATTCTCATTCTTCGGATTATGATAATCTGAAAGATGTTTACCGTCCTTCTCATGCCGATTATACTTACCAACAAAAATACGGGATTCGCGACCACCGGGGAGGTGGTCGTTCTTCCGCCCGTGAAACGATTGCGCGGGTTGTTGCAGGAGCTTTTGCCAAATTGGCTTTGAAAAAATACGGGATTGAAATTACCGCTTACACTTCGCAAATAGGTCACATCCGCTTGACTAAATCGTATAAAGAATTGGATTTTAGCAACATGGAATCCAATCCCGTTCGTTGCCCCGATACGGAAAAAGCGCAAGAAATGATTGATTTAATCACAACGATTAAGAAGGAAGGAGATACCATTGGGGGTGTTATTTCGTGTGTATGCCAAGGAGTTCCGGCAGGATTGGGCGAACCGGTTTTCGGGAAATTACATGCGGCTTTGGGAAACGCCATGTTGAGTATCAATGCGGTCAAAGGATTTGAATACGGTATGGGATTTGAAGGCGTCCAATACAAAGGTTCTGAAATGAATGATATATTTTACCGCAAACCGGATGGAAAAACCGGCGCCAAAACCAATCATTCGGGAGGAATACAAGGCGGTATTTCCAACGGAGAAGATATTTATTTCCGCGTGGCTTTCAAGCCGGTTGCCACTATATTCAAAGAACAACAGACCGTTGATAAAGACGGTAATGATGTTTTGTTAAAAGCCGGAGGGCGGCACGACCCTTGTGTACTTCCCCGTGCAGTGCCGGTAGTGGAAGCTATGGCGGCTATGATTATTTTGGATTATTATTTGATGAGATAAAAGCCATTTTTCAATTATAATGGTTATCTTTGTAGGGAAAATTAAAGAATGTAATATTATGGCAACAATTAGTGTAGATATATTAAATCCAAGAGCTTTAAATTTACTTGAAGAACTTGCAGGTTTACAGTTAATTGCTATCCGGAAAGAAATGAGTAAAAACAATGACTTTTTGAGTTTGGTTCAGCAAATTCGTTCAAAAAATCAAAACCCGCTAAGTTTGGAAGAAATTACTGCAGAAGTTGAAGAGCAAAGGGCTGAAATGTATGCTGCTTCGAGATAAGAAAATAAAAATCATTATTGATACTAATCTTTGGATAAGCTTTCTAATCAGTGGCGAATACGAAAAACTGGATTTTTTATTTTCGTCCGGAAAGATATGTTTACTATTCAGTGAGCGACTGTTTGCTGAATTTATAGGTGTAGCAAGTCGTGAAAAATTCAGAAAATATTTTTCCGAAAAAGACATTGATGAATTATCAAAAAGAATGAAGAAAGTTGCTAAAATCGTTCAGATAAAAACTGTTCAAACTCATTGTCGTGACTCTAAAGATAATTTTTTGCTTGAACTTGCTATTGATGGTAAAGCCAATTATCTAATTACAGGTGATAATGATTTGCTTGAGTTAAAAACAGCAGGTAAAACACAGATTGTAAAAATCAAAGACTTTTTCTGTCTTATTTCATGTGATTAATTTGTTTTTTTATGGAACCATGGAACTCGCATCTAATCATGTTCTTTGGTGCAATTTTTGCATGCGGGTTTCATAATATAGAGTGACTATTCAAATATTTCATTCATTTCATTTCCAAAAACAATATTTTTTCGTATATTTGCCAACATTTTAAAAAAAACCGATTAATAAACAACAAAATATGAGTTTCTGTTTGTTGTTTATTTTCATAAAAAGTTTACAATTTATCAATTAAACTATAATAATTACAACTGTTTTATGAACAAAAAAAGAGTTTACCTGTTCGGTAATGGTACCGCAGAAGGTAGCGCAGACATGAAAAATCTCCTGGGAGGAAAAGGTGCTAATTTAGCTGAAATGAATTTAATCGGCGTTCCCGTACCTCCGGGATTTACCATCACTACTGAAGTTTGTACAGAGTACAACCAGTTAGGAAAAGATGCTGTTATCCAATTGATTAAATCGGAAGTAGAAGCCGCTGTTAAAAAAGTGGAAGAAGCTACCGGAACAGGATTCGGCGACAAAAACAATCCTTGTTTGGTTTCCGTTCGTTCGGGTGCACGTGTATCCATGCCGGGTATGATGGACACCGTTTTGAACTTGGGGATGAACGACGACGCAGTAGAAGGCATCGCTAAAAAATCAGGCAATTCCCGTTTTGCATGGGATTCCTACCGCCGTTTTGTACAAATGTACGGCGACGTGGTTTTGGGTATGAAACCGACTTCCAAAACGGAAATCGACCCCTTTGAAAAAATCATGGAAGATGTAAAAGAAACAAGAGGTGTAGAATTAGATACGGAATTAACGGTTGATGATTTAAAAACCTTGGTAGCAAGGTTTAAAGCAGCTGTTAAAGCCCAAACCGGAAATGATTTTCCCGATTCTCCATGGGAACAGCTTTGGGGCGCTATTTGCGCCGTATTCGATTCATGGATGAACGAACGCGCCATCCTTTACCGTCAGATGTACCGCATCCCGGAAGAATGGGGAACCGCTGTCAACGTACAAGCTATGGTATTCGGAAACATGGGACAAACCTCCGCTACCGGTGTGGCCTTCACGCGCGACGCCGCTACCGGTGAAGATATTTTCAACGGCGAATACCTCATCAACGCACAAGGTGAAGACGTGGTTGCCGGTATCCGCACTCCGCAACAAATCACGTTGGAAGGTTCGCGCCGCTGGGCTGTCCAACAAGGCGTTTCGGAAGAAGACAGAAAAGCAAAATACCCGTCATTGGAGGAATCCATGCCGGAATGCGCCAAAAACCTGATTGAAACCCAACAAAAATTAGAAGATTATTTCCACGATATGCAAGACCTCGAATTTACCATTCAGGACAATAAATTGTGGTTGTTGCAAACCCGTAACGGAAAACGTACCGGCGCTGCGATGGTAAAAATTGCCATGGACATGTTGAGAGAAGGCGCTATCGACGAAAAAACAGCTTTGTTGCGTCAAGAACCCGAAAAATTGGACGAACTGCTCCATCCGGTTTTCAAAAAATCGGCTTTGGCTGCCGCTAAACAGATTACCAAAGGTTTGCCGGCTTCTCCGGGCGCTGCTACGGGAAAAGTAGTTTTCCATGCCGACGACGCCGAAGAATGGGTGAAAAGAGGTGAAAAAGTAGTGCTTTGCCGCATTGAAACTTCTCCCGAAGATTTGCGTGGTATGGCTGTAGCAGAAGGAATTATGACCGCTCGCGGCGGTATGACTTCCCACGCGGCCGTTGTTGCCCGCGGTATGGGAAAATGCTGCGTATCAGCTGCTAACGGCATACATATCGACTACAAAGCCAAAACGTTGGCAGTCGGCACCCTGAAATTGAATGAAGGAGATTGGATTTCACTCAACGGTTCGACCGGATTGGTTTACGCCGGTAAAATCGAAACCCAGGAACCCGAATTGAGCGGCGATTTCAGCGATTTGATGACATTGTCCGATAAATACGCCCGCCTGAAAGTGCGCACCAACGCCGATACACCGCGCGATGCCGCTGTTGCCCGCAGTTTCGGCGCAAAAGGAATTGGCCTCTGCCGTACCGAACACATGTTCTTCGAAGGCGACAAAATTATCGCCATGCGCGAAATGATTCTCGCGAAAGATGAAGCCGGACGCCGGAAAGCGTTAACCAAATTATTGCCTTTGCAACGCGCCGACTTTGCCGGTATTTTCGAAGCCATGGAAGGTCTCCCCGTTACCGTTCGCCTGCTGGATCCGCCTTTGCATGAGTTTGTTCCCCACGATGAAAAAGGACAGGAAGAAATGGCGAAAGTCATGGGCGTTCCCTACGAAGAAATTCACGCTCGCGTAGAAGGTTTGTTGGAACAAAACCCGATGTTGGGACTTCGTGGAGCGCGTTTGGGAAATTTGTATCCCGAAATTACAGAAATGCAAACCCGCGCCATTCTGGAAGCAGCGCTTGATCTGAAAGCTCAGGGTAAAAAAGTTATTCCCGAAATCATGGTTCCGCTCACAGGTATTTTGTACGAATTTTTGGCTCAACGCCGTATCATAGACGATATTGCTAAACAGGTATTCGACGAACGGGGCGACAAGATTGATTACACGGTCGGTACGATGATTGAAATTCCGCGTGCCGCTTTAACCGCTCACCGGATTGCTACTTCCGCCGAATTTTTCTCATTCGGTACCAACGATTTAACGCAGATGACTTTCGGTTACAGCCGCGATGATGTTGCCAAATTCTTGCCGATGTACATCGAAAAAGGCATCTTGAAAGAAGACCCGTTTGCAGTCTTAGACCAAAAAGGCGTCGGACAGTTGGTAGAATTAGCAACCAACCGCGGACGTGAAATCAAACCCGACTTGAAATGTGGTATTTGCGGCGAACATGGTGGTGAACCCCGTTCGGTAAAATTCTGTCACAAAGTAGGTTTGGATTATGTAAGTTGTTCGCCGTACCGCGTGCCTATCGCCCGGTTAGCAGCAGCTCAAGCAGTCGTAGAATAATTATGAATGGAGAATTGAGAATTGAGAATTATACCGATTTATGTCACCTGATTCTCAATTTTCAATTCTCAATTTTCAATTTATGGATAGATATTTGGTTTTCAAAACAAGGGACGAATTAGTCCGGATCAAAATCGAACGGATTTTGTATTTCGAGGCGGAGAGAAATTATACCAAGTTAGTATTAATCAATGGTATCCAATTTGTTTTTGCTGTGAACTTAGGGAAAATTGAAGAAATTTTGGAAGCCCAGATTCAGAATTATGATTCAGTTCTTCTGCGAGTCGGTAAAAGTTTCATTATCAATAAGAACCATGTTTTGCAGATCAGTTTGCCCAAAAATAAACTGCTTTTTGAAGCCACCGATGGAAAAGCCAAAGAACTGACCGTTCCCAAAGAACCGTTGAAGCTATTGAAAGACTTTTTAGAAAAAGATTTAAATGGCTGATATAGATTCATATCCGGATGATATGTTCGTCGATACCGACATCTTTGTTGTGGTAGAAAACGAAGAAGGTGACTACGATTTTGTAACGATTGACGAAGATGCTCCCTACGACCCGATCATTATCGACATGTCCGATGGTGAATTTGCAGAGGCGATTACTATTGATTTTGAGGAAAATGCAGGTTTAGACAATTTTGTAACGATTGATGATGACCCGATATTTATATTCGGTTTCACGGAAGATGAAGATGACATAATTAATTGATTGATTGTAATTAACGAGATAAGTATTGAAAATATGATTCCTATTCGCTGCCCACATTGCCAGGTCGGTTTGAAAGTCGATGAATCCAAGATTCCGGCTACTATTCAAACATTTAATTGTCCCAAATGCAAGCACCCGATTCCGGTGAGTTTTGTGACAAAAAACCAGGTTGCAGACGATTCCGAAACGGTAATTTTATCTTTTCCGGGAACGAAAGATGCAAAAATCGGTAAAATACATGTTTTACCTAATGATTCAACTCCCGAACAGACCGTTCAACTGATGGAAGGAGTGAACATTGTAGGCCGGAAATCGAACGTCCAAAAATCGCCAACGGCCATTGACACAAAGGATAAACTAATGAGCCGTTCGCACATCGTTATCGAAGTAAGAAAAACCGCCAATAAAGACGATTATATTTATTATTTGTATGACAATAAAAGTACAAACCGAACGTTATATAACAATAAGTATATTGAGCCGGGTGAAGTCATTACTCTGAAAAATGATGATGAGATACAAATAGGCCAAACCCGCTTAATCTTTAAGGAGGAATAATTTTCTTTTGTTAACTTACAGGTTTGTATGTATATAACAATTAAAAAGCCTTTCTCAATCAGTGAAATTGGGAAAAGAATAAATAATGAAGATTCCATCTATCCTAACGGTAACCAGGGGACCGTGGATGATCGACTTTTTCTTGTATGTGACGGCGTTGGCGGTTCAAATAAGGGAGAAGTGGCAAGTTCCGTAGCTTGCGATTCCATCCAAACCTATTTCAATTCATTTTTAGATACGGAAGAAAAAATTGATCCCGAATTCATCCGGAAAGCGATTCGCTATACGGAGATCCGTTTCGACGACTATATGAAAGAGAACACGGCTGCGAATGGAATGGCCACAACATTATGTCTCTTGTACTTAGCTTCGGATAGAATTTATTTAACTCACGCAGGCGACAGCAGAATTTACCAATTCAGGAAAGAAAAAATTATTTTTAAAACCGAAGACCATTCTTTGGTCAATTCTATGATTAAAACCGGTCAAATCAATCCGGAAGAAGCCCAAAAACATCCCCGGAGAAATGTTATTTACAAAGCGATTCAAGGCTCAAAAGTCCCGGTGGACATTGATATTACACAAATTACGGATATCCAGCCCGACGACCGTTTCCTGATGTGTACCGACGGCATAACGGAATCCTTGAATGATGACGAACTGAGTGAATTGTTTTCAAAAGACGATTCTCCGGAAGAAATATTATCCGTAATAAAAGACCGTTGCAACGATAAATCGCGGGACAACTACTCCGCCTATCTCATTACAATTAACGAGATTGAAAAAATAAATACTTTTAAACAGGTAATGACGTCATTTCTCTACGCATTTATTTGAAACCGGATATACCGTTTGACGCCACAGGCAAAGTTTCAGCAGCGTAATAATTTTTTTTTGATATTGGCATAATTTTTGTACATTTGTATTCAATTTTTGAAATTCCATAACCCTCATTTAAAATGTTTTTACAACGAGGATATTATTTACACAATAATAAATACCAACTCCTCAATGTTTTGGGAGAAGGTGGTTTTTCATTGACTTACCGCGGTATATGGAAGACGGAAGTGCAAGGCGAATTAGGCAAACTTCCGACCGATTTTCCGGTTTGTATCAAAGAGTTCTTTTTCAAAGACTATTGCCGGCGGAATCCGCAAACTTGCTTTGTCGAAACCAATAACGAAACCGCCAAAGAAATTTTCGATAAAAACAAGGAAAAAGTCATCCGGAAGCGAATTGTCATTTTTGTCGAAAATAAAAAAAATCGTTGTTGCACAGACGAAGACAACAGTAGCCAAATAGGCAATCAGTCGTTTTTTCCTTTTTTGTTTTTTACTATTCGGTAAAGAGGTGATTACGGTTTGATCTTCGGCATCTGCATCGTAAAGCGGCTCGTTTATTTTTTTCATTAATTCCAGACTCTCTTCGTCGGCCGGGACGGAAGACAGATTGACTGTATCTTTTTCAGGGTCAAATCCCCAATCGAGCAACATTTCCGTCACTGTTTCATACCGGTCGGAAGCGTTCAATTCCATAGCTTTGAGAATCACGTTTTCGGTATTTTCGGAAATGTTGGGATTCAATTCCCTTGGATTCTGTAAACCTTTGGATGCCCGAAGAATAGATTCCGTGGGTATTTGTCCGGTAAGGAGAAAATACAGGGTCGCTCCCAGAGAATAAATATCGGGGCGTGGCGAAAAAACCTGCATGGCCTCGCTATCGTACTGTTCGATAGAAGCATAGCCTTTTGATGCAGCTTGAAGTGTCGTACTGGTCTCCTGGTCTCCTGCCAAATCGTATCTTTTGCTAATGCCGAAATCAATCAGTGTGGGATTGTTATTCTTGCCTATCAGTATGTTACTGGGTTTAATATCTAAATGGAGAATGTTTTTTTCATGGATGTATTCGAGGGCTTGTCCGATTTTGTAAATAATCGGTCGCAGTTTATCTTCCGTGAAAATGCCGTTTTGCTCAACTTCTTGTTTCAGAGAATGTCCGGCAATAAATTCCATGACAATGTAAACCGTATTGTTTTGTTTGAAAACTTCCAATACGTTCACGACATTGGGATGATGTATTTCGGACAGGATACGGGCTTCCCGGATGACTTTTTCCTTGTTTTTATCGAAAATTTCTTTGGCGGTTTCGTTATTGGTTTCGACAAAGCAAGTTTGCGGATTCCGCCGGCAATAGTCTTTG
>BNTV01000085.1 GCA_025996865.1 Bacteroidia bacterium | reverse complement strand
ATAATTAGAAACGAAGCGCATCGGGATGTGCTTTTATCAATTATTTCCTCCAAATTAGATAACTGATCATGAAAATAGCTATTCATAATAATAAAGGATTTGCAGAACGTTGGATCGCTTATTGCAAAGAAAGAAATATATCCTATAAAATCGTTAATTGTTACGATAATAATATTATAGAACAATTATCTGATTGCGATGCTTTCATGTGGCACTTTCATCATGCAAGTCCCAAAGATTTTCTGTTTGCCAAACAATTATTATATTCGGTACAAATGTCCGGGAAAAAAGTTTTTCCAGACTTTAATACGGTTTGGCATTTTGATGATAAGGTAGGGCAAAAATATTTATTAGAATCAATAAATGCACCATTGGTAACAACGCATATTTTTTATACAAAAGAAGAGGCCCTAAGTTGGGCAAAAAATACAGAATATCCTAAAGTATTTAAGTTAAGAGGAGGTGCTGGTTCAACAAATGTTCAGTTGGTAAAAAAACAATCCGAAGCAATAAAACTAATCAACCAATCATTCTCTAAGGGGCATAAAAGTGATAGTGTTGTCTCTTTTAAAGATTCATTTAATAAATATCAAAAACATAAAATTACTTTCCTTGAGTTACTAAAAAATGGGGTGAGGCATATTATACCTACTGAATTTACCAAAGTTTATGGGAAACAAAGAGGATATGTTTTGTTTCAAGATTTTATACCAAATAATCATTTTGATATAAGAATCATTGTAATTGGAGAGAAGGCCTTTGGAATAAAACGTTTGGTTAGAGAAAATGATTTTCGAGCTTCCGGTAGTGGAAATATTATTTACAGAAAGGATGAAATTGATGAAGAATGCGTTAAGATTGCTTTTGAATTAAATCAACAATTAAAGACACAATGTATTGCTATTGATTATGTTTTTAAAAATACTCAACCGCTAATCGTTGAAATTAGTTATGGATTTTTGGCTTGTGTTTATGATTCTTGTGAAGGATATTGGGATAGTCAATTGGTTTGGCATAAAGGTCATGTTAATCCTTATGGTTGGATGATAGACAATATTATAACAAAATAATTATGATTCAATCGAAACAAAATTATCTGTCCTATTTAAATGCCGATGAGTCTGCTTGTGGAAAGAAGAAAAAATCGTTAAAAAATTTCTTTTTCCCTGATTTAGTATGGCAATTTCAAAAATCATTGAGACGATATGAATATTATACCAATGTCAAAAGAGGGTTATTAGGGAATATATTGCAAATAATTGCATACTCAAGATATAGAAGACTATCTTTAAAATTGGGTTTTTCAATCCCGAAAAATGTATTTGGTCCCGGTTTGTCAATTGCTCATTATGGAACAATAGTGATTAATCCGGCAACAAGAATTGGAAAAAACTGTCGTATTCATGCAAGTGTCAATATTGGTGCGTCTGGAGGTTCCCCTAAAGCGCCGCAAATAGGCGATAATGTATATATAGGTCCCGGAGCAATTATTTTTGGAGATATATCCATTGCCGATAATGTTTCTATTGGAGCGAATGCCACCGTGAATAAAAGTATCGAAACTCCTAATTGTATCGTAGCGGGAAGTCCTGCAAAAATTGTAAAAGAGAATGTTTCATCATGGTGTCAAGCAAAATTGATTTAATCCTTATGATTGGATGGTAGAAGATTTAATAAAAATACAATGAAAGGAAAAAAAATATTATTTCTAATTCCATCTCTTATACCCGGAGGTATGGAACGAGTAATGTCCGAAATTGTGACTTATTGTGCTAATCATAAAAATGATGAAATACATTTAATTTTATATGGACGAAAGCATGATAGTTTTTTTAGTATTCCGGAACAAGTATGTCTTCACAAGCATGATATAGAATATCGCGACAATAAAAGATTCCAATATACTATACAAACTTTTTTGTATCTGAGAAAAGAAATAAAAAAAATAAATCCGGATACAATTCTTAGTTTTGGAGAATTATGGAATAATTTTGTCTTGATGGCTACAATAGGATTAAAATATCCGGTTTATATTTCCGATAGATGTCAACCCAATAAAAAATTCTCACGAAAACAAGAAATCTTAAAAAAATACTTATATCCTAAAGCCAAGGGCGTAATTCTTCAAACTAGAATAGCTGAAGATATCTATTGTAATAAATATAAAATAAAAAATAGTAAAATTATAGGAAATCCAATCAGGGAAATAGATACTGATAGAAACATTAAGCAAGAAAATATTATAATAAGTATAGGGCGCTTAATTTCTTCAAAACACTATGATCGTTTAATTGATATTTTTGCAAAGATTAATGATCCGAATTGGAAATTAGTCATAGTTGGAGATGACGCAATCAAACAATCAAATAGCATAAATCTTCATAACTGTATTAAAAAACTGAATAAAGAAGATGCTATTATTTTAACCGGGTCACAAAAAGATATAGAATCTTACTTGTTGAAAAGTAAGATATTTGCCTTTACCTCCAGTAGCGAAGGATTTCCTAATGTTATTGGCGAAGCGATGTCTGCTGGTTTACCAGTGGTTTCTTACAACTGCATTGCAGGCCCTTCCGAAATGATTGAAGATGGTAAAAATGGTTTTTTGATTCCCTTATTTGATGATGCCCTTTTTGAAGAAAAACTACGATATTTGATGGAGCATGAAGAAGGAAGAAAACAAATGGGACTGATGGCTAAAAAATCAATTAAAAAGTTTGATTTAGAGCTAATTTGCGAAGAATTTTATCAATTTATTGTGAACGATAAATGAAACTGCTCCAAATAAATGTTTCTACCAATATCGGAAGTACGGGTCGTATAGCTGAAGATATAGGCAAAACGGCAATCGCCCATAATTATGAAAGCTACATAGCCTATGGACGAACTGCCCGCAAAAGCCAATCCAAACTGATAAAGATAGAAACATCGCTTGGAATAAAATTGCATGGATTAATTAGTTTATTATTAGATAAACATGGATTAGCTTCTGTTTTTGCCACAAAAAAATTAATACGAAAAATACAACAAATTAGCCCGGATATTATCCATATACATAATTTACATGGTTACTATATTAATTATGAAATATTATTTGGGTATTTGAATAAACTAAATATCCCTGTCGTTTGGACTTTTCATGATTGCTGGCCTATAACCGGACATTGTTCTCATTTTGATGCTGTAAATTGCAATCAGTGGAAATCCGAATGTAACAACTGCCCTAATCAAAAAGGTTATCCCCGTAGCTTGTTCCGTGATAATTCAAAAGCTAATTTCTATAAGAAACAGGAATTTTTTTCTTCATGTAAAAACTTAACAATAGTAACTCCGTCCGTATGGTTAGCGAATATTGTCAAACAATCTTATTTAAGAGAGAAGAAAAGTATGGTAATTAATAATGGAATTGATATTAATATATTTCAACCCATTCAATATAATCAAATCCTAAAAAAATATTCAATACCTAATAAATTCATCATATTAGGAGTTGCCAATACTTGGAATAAACGAAAAGCATATAATGACTTTCTGGAGTTAAATAAGCTAATCAATGATGAATATGTCATTGTTTTAGTGGGTTTAAATAAAAAACAAAAAGAGAAATTACCGGCAGGTATAATAGGAATTTCAAGAACAGAAAACATAGGAGAACTGGCACAATTGTATTCGGCAGCAGGCGTATTTATGAATCCTACATGGGTAGATAACTTCCCGACTACCAATATTGAAGCATTAGCTTGCGGAACGCCGGTAATTACCTATAATACAGGAGGAAGTCCGGAGGCAGTTTCTATTGAAACCGGTTTTGTTGTTGAAAAAGGGAATATAGCGGATTTAAAGAAAGCAATAGATACAATTAAGCAAAACGGGAAAACATTTTTTTCAAAAGAATGCAGACAACGTGCTATTGACTTATACAACAAGGATAACAGATATATTGATTATATAAATCTATATAACTCATTATTAACATGAAATTTAAACGCGATCTGCAAAGATACATCAGCAACCTCCCCGGCTGGCGAACCCCACGCAAAATTGTCGTTATCGAATCCGACGATTGGGGATCAATTTATATGTCCACCAAGGAGGCTTTTAATAAGTTGTCATCTTTAGGATTCGATTTCTCGAAAAGTCACTATTTGAATTATGATTGCTTGGAATCAAACGAAGATTTGGAAATGTTGTTTGAGATATTATCCGGACATAAAGATTCCACCGGTCGAACTCCCGTAATGACAGGGGTTAATGTTGTTGCCAATCCTGATTTTGACAAAATAAAAGCCAATGGCTTTACTCAATATGAATATGAATTGTTTCCGGAAACTTGTAAAAGATATAAAGGTTGCGACAGAGTCTATGAGTTATGGAAAGAGGGGATTGACAAAAGATTATTTGTCCCCATTTTTCATGGACGAGAACATCTGAATGTACAACGTTGGATGCAACTTTTACAGGAAGATGACAAGACTATAAAAACACTTTTCGCACAGGGTATTCCATGCGTTAGTAGAAGCTTAAACGGCGAACGACTGCCGGATTTAAGAGCTGCTTTCGACATAGACAAAATAGACGATTTAGCCTATTTACAAGAAGTGATTACGACAGGTTTGGATGATTTTGAAAAACTGTATGGCTACAGAGCAAAATATTTCATACCCACCAATGGACCGTTTAACAACTCATTAGAAAGCGTTTTGGATGATTGCGGAATCAAATATATCGGGACGGGAAAAATTCAATTGGAACCCTTGGGCAACCATGAATATAAAAAGCATTTCAGATACATCGGTAAGAAAAATCGTTTTGGACAAGTGTTCTTAACCCGAAATTGTTTTTTTGAGCCAAGCAGTTGGGAACATTCCCGCGATAAAGATTGGGTCAATGATTGTTTAAATGAAATAAATATCGCTTTCCGCTGTCATAAACCGGCAACCATTAGTTCGCATCGTGTCAATTATACCGGTTCGTTGCATCCTGAAAACCGGGCAAACAGCTTGAAAAAATTGGATTTACTTCTCAAAGAAATCATCAAACGATGGCCGATGGTGGAATTTATGACCTCGGAGGAATTGGGCGATCTTATAACCAAATCAAATCATGAAAAATAAAAGCAAGAAAATTGTTTTTATCAATCAAAGTTCAGGCTATTTGATGGTGGATATTGTCAATGCCTTTGCTCAATCAGGTAACTATGATGAAGTGGCTTTAATATCGGGAGAAATAAAAAATAAAGAGACCATTAGTCCAAAGATACAGCTGTCTTTCATCAAAAAATATACCAAAAAGAATACGATTGACCGTACTTTATCATGGGTAATAGCGACTATTCAATCTTTATTTTGGGTTTTATTCAAATACCGCGGTTACCATATTTTTTTAAGTTCCAATCCGCCAACAATTTCTTTTATTACGTCTTTTCTGTCCAATGCTTATTCCGTATTGATTTACGATTTATATCCGGAAGGTTTGGTAAAAGGGAAATTTGTTTCTGAAAAATCTGTTATTAATAAATGGTGGAGTAAATACAACAATAAATTTTTCAAGAAAGCTGATCATGTTTTTGCCATAACGGACGGAATAGCCAAAGAGATTAAAAGATATTCTCCCCTGTGTAATGTAAATGTTATTCCGGTATGGTATGAGTCAATGAAAAAAACATCCGGTTTATCCACTGAAAATTTGTTTGTAAAAAAACACCATCTGGAAAATAAATTTATCATTTTGTATTCCGGTAATATGGGGAAAGGACATGACTTAGAATCATTGGTGTATCTTGCCAATCAATTCAAAAACGAAAAAGATATGGTTTTTGTTTTTTCCGGAGAAGGATGGAAAAAACAAATTATCAATGACTTGATAACTGAATTGAAATTGGAAAATTGTTTAGTACTTTCCTATCAAAGCAAAGATTTATTTTTAGATTGCTTATCGTCTGCTCATATAGGAGTGGTTTCGGTAACCAAAGGCGCAGAATTGGTCTGTATTCCAAGCAAGACCTATAATTTGCTGTCTTTTGGAATACCCATCTTGGGGATAGCTGAGGATTTTTCGGATTTATCACATTTGATCAATGAAAATCAAGTTGGCAAATGTTTTACAAGTGAAGACATTAATGGAATGACAAAATATGTACGGTCTATAAAAGAAAAGGAAGGGACTGATTATAGAGAAAATGCATTACAAACCTCAAAAAAATATACCAGTGATAATGCATTCAGATTTCTTGATTATTTACATGCCTGATTCAGATGGAAATTAAAGTTTTAAAGACTTTTGAATTGTCGAATAACGATTGGGTTCAAATTATAGATGGATTTAATAGTTCTTTCCATCGGCTAATTTCTTTTGAAAGATTAAAATCTTTTTACGAAGGGAATGTTTTGGGTTATTCTTATCATGCTTTAGGATTTGAAGACGATAAACTTATCGGATTTAATTCCATCATTCCTTATAAATATTTATTTGGTGAGGACGAGATAATTATAGGGCAGAGTTGTAGTTCGTTTGTATTGAAAGAATATCGGAAAGATATATTTATTTTTAAAGATTTGTACGATGCATTATGGACTGTTTGTTCAAAAGATAGCTTTATTACATTTGTAGGTGTTCCCAATAAGAATTCTTACAAATATTCAATTGTGTTTATGAAACATATTGAAATAGGTACACTTCCTTATTTTGCATTACCTGTCCGAATTTCAAAAGCGTTGAATAAGCCTACTTTGTTCATATTAGATTTATTTTCCTATTTAAGCGCTTATGGTATCTCATTGTTGTCTTCAATTTCTTTTATTATTAATTCGAAAGAAAAAAAAGCGGTATGCCGGATTGATACGAATGAAAATTTTTACAACAAAAGATTTCCGGATGCACTTTACACTTATTATCAATCCGGCAATACCAAGGCGTGGTATAGAATTGTAAAAGAAGAGGGCATTCGTACCGCTTATATCATGGAATTTATAGAGAACGGCGTTAGGACCTCAAAAGCGCTTATAAAAATTGTATGGCATATTCTATTGAAAGAAAAACCGGATATGATTTTGTTTGTTGGAACTTTATGTTTGAAACAATTTTCATTGATTAAATTGCCTAAAAAATACGAACCCAAGAATTTACCTTTGATGTACAATCAAGCAAGCATTATGGAAAAAAGAAAATACGAATCACTGTCTAAATTACATACATGGAATTTTAGTCTGATGAATTTTGATGTGCGTTGAGCTATGAATATTTTAACTTTCGATATAGAAGAATGGTATGTATATGGACTTTATCCCAAAGGTGGGAAAGCTTATTTTGTACCTATTCTGGACCGATATTTGAAAAATATTTTGGATTTATTAGATAAATATGAAGCTAAAGCGACTTTTTTTTGTTTGGGTGAATTGGCATTTAATTATCCGGAAGTTGTAAAATTAATTGCAGAGCGAGGACACGATATCGGTTGTCATTCGGATAAACACAAACTAATAACCCAAATGAATACAGACGTTTTTCGTTTAGATACAATAGAAGCGTTAGACAAAATAGCACAAGTTACAGGACAAAAAGTCATTTCTTATCGAGCTCCGGCATTTAGCATAACAGAAGATAACAAATGGGCTTTTGAAATTTTGGCTGAATCGGGTATAAAGTATGATAGTTCTGTTTTTCCGGCAAACAGAAGTTTCGGCGGATTTCCTTCATTTCAAAATTATTATCCTTCCATAGTTAAGTATAATGATATTGAAATAAAAGAATTTCCTATCAATATCGTTAACTTTCTCGGTAAAAAGATAGCCTTTTCCGGAGGTGGATATTTTAGACTGTTCCCTTATTTTCTGTTGCAAAAATTCACAGAAGCAAGTAATTACAATATGACTTATTTTCATATTCGCGATTTCGATAAAGAACAAAAAGTGGTTTTGTCATTTCGATATTTTAAGTCCTATTATGGAATTAAAAACGCTTTTTCGAAGTTTGAACGATATTTGAATGATTTTAAGTTTATTTCGATAGAACAAGCGAATAAAGAAATGAATTGGAATCAGGTAGATCATATAGAATTATGAAATATTAACTTTATAAAAATTCAAATGAACGATATTGCAATCTATGGCGCAGGAGGTTTTGGCCGTGAAATAGCTTGTTTGATTCATGCCATCAATCAAGAAAAAAACCATTGGAATTTAGTCGGCTATTTTGATGATGGATTGGAAGCCGGCTCAAAAAACCGGTATGGTAAAATACTGGGTAATTTTGAAACTTTGAATAAATGGGATAAACCGCTGTCTGTTGTTTTAGCGTTGGGGAAAACAAAGCCGTTGAGGTTTATTGCAGAAAAAATAAACAATCCTTTAATCAGTTTTCCCAACTTGTTTGCTCCGGATTTGAAATGGCTTGATTTTGATTCGGTGAGTATTGGACAAGGAAATATAGTGACTTTCGGCTGCCGTATTAATTGCGAAGTAAAAATCGGTGATTTTAATATCATAAACGGTAATGTGGGTATTGGCCACGACGTTCAAATCGGATCGTATAATGTAATGAACCCATGTGTTCGCATATCCGGAGAAACAATTATCGGGGACAGTAATTTTTTTGGAGTTTGTTCGGTTGTACTGCAACAGAAGAAAATAGGGAATTTTGTTACTGTGAGTGCCAATAGTGTCATTACAAGAAATACTTTGGACGGCTGTTGTTATTTAGGTAATCCGGCAAAAAAAATAGAATTATTATAAAATTAATATTAAAAAAATGGAACAAAAATTTATTAATCTATTCGCGGAAATTTTAGATATGAATTCGACAGACATCCAATTGTCGGATAAATTTCGTGAATATGACAATTGGGATTCTCTCTTTCATCTTTCTTTGATTGTGATGTTGGATGAAAATTTTAATGTACAGTTGGAAGCAAAAGATTTACAAGGGATAATAACCGTCGATGATTTGATTCAAGCGATAAAAATTCGTTCGTAATGGCGTTACTACAATTTGAGAATATCGGGATTTCCGGTTTGGCAGGAGCTGTACCTAAGACAGTTATCAACAACTATGAATATACATTGTATTTTCCGAAAGAAGATGTAAAAGAAGTCGTAGATAAGATTGGAATAAAAGAGCGGCGTTTTGCCGATGCGAATACTTGCTCTTCGGATCTTTGTTTTGCTGCAGCGGAAAGATTATTAACAGAAATGGCCATTGATCGGGAAGAAATCAACTTATTGGTATTTGTTTCCCAAACGTCTGATTATCGTATGCCTGCAACTTCTTTATTATTACAAGACCGATTAAGTTTGCCTCATAATACGATCGCATTTGATATTAATTTGGGATGTTCGGGATTTATTTATGGTTTATCGGTTGTTTATGGTTTTATGCAGCAATCGGGAATTCAAAAAGCGCTGTTATTGGATGGAGAAACCCGCTCCAAAGTATATTCGCCCAAAGACCGAAAGACGGCTTTTATTTTTGGAGATGGAGGAGTTGCCGCATTAATAGACAAAAATGAACAATACGGTAAAAGTTATTTCTCGCTTAATTCGGACGGTTCTCGTGAGGGCTTGATTAAGATCAACGCAGGCGGTTACCGTAATCCAAGTTCAGTAGAAACACTGAAAGAAAAAGTTATTGATGAATATGGTAATATCCGGAATGAAGAACAAGGATATATGAATGGCGGAGATGTATTTAATTTTGTTATTCGAGAAATTCCAAGAGATATTCAATCCATACTTGAATATTCTCAAGTAAACAAAGACTCTATTGATCATTTTATTTTTCATCAAGCCAATGATTACATGAATAATTATTTAATCAAGAAATTGAAAATCGACAACGAAAAAGTCCCTTCTACAATAGCAAAATTTGGAAATACTTCATCGGTTTCCGTTCCGTTAACCATAGCCTCCGAACTTCAATTACAATTACAGAGCAAAAAAAGATTATTATTATCTGCATTTGGAGTAGGAATGACATGGGCATCGGCAATTATTAATACGGATAAGACAATTATTCCTGACTTAGTTGAAATATGATAATCCAGAACAATCCATACAATTTAAACAATAAGAAAATATTAATCACAGGCGCTTCTTCCGGAATTGGTAGAGCAATATCTATTTTATGTTCTCAATTAGGAGCGAAATTAATTATTACCGGGCGGGATGAAAATCGGTTAACTGAAACTTTTCATTCATTATCCGGTAATAATCATAAAAAAACAATTGCGGAATTAACGAATGAAGACGATATACTCAATTTAGTATCCGATTTACAGAATATAGATGGTTTTGTTCATTGTGCCGGAATAAATAGACGTTTGCTTATTCAAAGTGTATCACAACCATTTATTGACAATATACTGCAAGTAAATTTCACATCGGGGGTTTTATTGTCTAAATATTTAATAGGTAAAAGAAAATTGAACAATGATGCTTCAATTGTTTTTATATCTTCCATTTCGGTAAATTATCCTGCAAAAGGAAATGCTTTATATTGTGCATCGAAAGGTGCTTTGAATTCTTTTTCGAAAGTAATGGCATTGGAATTAGCACCCAAAGGAATCCGTGTCAATTGCATTGAACCGGGGATGATCGCCGGTGCATGGTTGGACAAAGCTCCGCTGACTGAAGAACAATTAGAGCAATCACGATTAAAATATCCGTTACAAAGGTTTGGTACTCCGGAAGAAGTAGCTTATATAGCTGCATTTTTGTTGTCGGACATGACTAAATGGATGACAGGAAGTGCGATTATTACAGATGGTGGACTGACCTTACAATAAATTAATTATAAATATATATTGAAATTATGAAACTGAACGATTTTATTAAAAACTTTGCATCCCAATTTGAAGAAACGGATGCTAATCTGTTTTCTCCGGAAACCCAATTTAAAGAATTGAGCGAATGGTCATCCTTATTGGCTCTGTCTGTCATCGCCATGGCCGATGAAGAATATGATGTGAAACTGAAAGGAGACGATATTCGCAATGCTTCAACTATTGAAGATTTATTCAATATTGTAAAATCCAAAAAATAATGCCTCTTTTCTCTATCAAAAATGCGGATAAAAATATTGTTATCAGTGATTTGGTAGAAATATAAATTATGTCATACAATCCATTTTCTTTAGAAAATAAAACAATTTTAATTACCGGCGCCTCATCAGGCATCGGTCGAGCTACGGCTATTGAATGTTCCCGAATTGGGGCAAAAGTGGTTATAACAGGAAGAAATGCAGCACGTTTGCAGGAAACTTTTTCGCAACTTGAAGGCAATGGTCATATACAACTTGTTGCCGATTTGAGTGACGAACAAGAGTTAAAAATATTAGTGGAACAAACACCTATTATTAACGGTATTGTAAATAATGCAGGGATAGGAAAAACAGTACCTTTCAAATTCATTAATCAAACCGAATTTGATAAAATTATGCAAACCAATTTCTTTGCACCTGTTTTTCTTACTCAGCAGTTGCATAAAGTTAAGAAACTTCAAAAAGGATCTTCAGTGGTTTTTATATCATCTATTTCAACATTTGCGGTAGGGATTGGCGATTCGATGTATGCAGCAAGCAAAGGAGCGATAAACGCTTTTGTAAAAACTATGGCTGTGGAATTGGCAAAGCAACAGATACGAGTAAATTATGTTCAACCGGGTGTCGTAAGTACAAATATTTTTGAATCAGGGATAATTTCCGAAGAACAATTGAAAGAGAGAGAACAAAAATACCCTTTGGGCAGATTTGGAAAACCTGAAGAAATTGCTTATGCGGCAATCTATTTCTTGTCGGATGCAAGCATTTGGGTTACAGGTTCTAATTTAGTAATTGATGGAGGATATACATTATTGTAAAATGAATAAAAAAGCATATATTAAAACCATTTCCTATTACCTGCCTGAAAAAATCTTAACCAACGAACAATTGGTTAAAGAATTTCCCGAATGGACAGTCGAGAAAGTAGCAAATAAAATTGGAATCAAACAACGGCATATTGTTTCGGAAAACGAAACGGCTTTGGATTTAGCGGAAAAAGCGGCAACTCTGTTTTTCCAAGAACATAAAATTGCAAGAGAAAGTATTGATTTTATTTTGTTGTGTACGCAAAGTCCCGATTATTTTTTGCCTACGTCGGCTTGTATCTTGCAGGATAGATTGGGATTACCCACTCATTGCGGGGCTTTGGATTTCAATTTGGGATGTTCCGGTTTTGTTTATGGTTTGTCGTTGGCAAAAGGCTTGATTTTCGGAAATATAGCAAAAAATGTGCTTCTGATTACTTCGGAAACTTACTCCAAATATCTCCATCCGAAAGATAAAGGAAACAGAACTATATTTGGCGATGCCGCCGCCGTGACATTAATTTCCACGGAAGGAACAGCTGAGATTTTGGATTTTTCATTAGGTACCGATGGACAAGGCTTTGAAAATCTGATAGTACGGTCAGGTGCATTACGAAATCCGGTCAGAACAAACAAAATTCAATTTGACGAGTCAGGAAATCTGGATTCTGATGACTTTCTATATATGAACGGCTCGGAGATTTTTAATTTCACGTTGGAATTTGTTCCGCTATTGGTTGAAGACGTTTTGAAAAGAAATAATTTGTCTAAAGAAGACATAAACTTATTTATCTTTCACCAGGCAAATATGCACATGCTTAATTTTTTAAGACGGAAAATTAAAATAGAAGAAGAAAAATTCTATTATTGTTTGGAAAATTTTGGCAATACTGTTTCATCCACAATTCCTATCGCTTTAAAAGAGGCGCAAAAAGAGCATTTATTAAAAGAAAATGTCTTATTAGCCGGCTTTGGTGTGGGGTATTCATGGGGTGGTGTAATTATAAATTGCAGATAATTTGTATTCCGTTATTTAAACAAATCCGAATGCGTTCCCGTTTCCTCAAAAATTACTTGTGTATGTTTTTCGTTGTAACGATATATCAACAACCAATTAGGTTTTATGTGACATTCCCAATGATTAACATAGTTTCCGCTTAATTTATGCGCCTTATACTGTATGGGTAAAGGGATATCCTTAATTAATAATGTTGCAATTTCTTTGAATAATAGCATATTGTAATTTCTTTTCAAACAGCGTGCAATACTTTTCTCAAAACTATTGGTATAAATGGGTTGAAGTATAAGTTAAATACCTAATTTGTGAAACATATCATCGGCATCCGTGCAAGTAGTTAAATTCTTTCCCTCTTCCGATTCTTTTAGTGTGTGCACTACTGTTTTTTTAAATTTCTCTGTCATTTCTTGTGAATCTTCAAGAACATCAACGAATGGAAGTGTACGCACAAATGCAAGAAATTGCCGCGCACTCAAACTATTATCTTTTACTATTATGGTTGACATGGCTCTATAGTTTAAAAACTATTACAAAGGTAACAAATTATCTATAATAATTACACAACATAATGGAAAATAACCGCATCTGGCTCTCCTTAGCCCACATGGGCGGCCAAGAACAAAAATTCATCCGGGAAGCCTTCGACACCAATTGGGTAGTCCCGTTAGGCCCCAATGTCGATGCCTTCGAAAAAGACTTGGAAACTTTTCTGGATTTTGATTGTCATGTCGTTGCATTAAATGCAGGAACAGCGGCCTTACACTTAGGGCTGATACTGTTAGGCGTTCAATCCGGAGATGAAGTATTGTGTCAAAGCTTTACATTTTCGGCTTCGTGCAATCCGATTTGTTACCGGGAGGCAACACCGGTTTTCATTGACAGCGAGAAAGATACCTGGAACATGTCGCCTGTATTTCTCGAAGAGGCCATCCGCGACAGGATGCGGAAAGGTAAAAAACCAAAAGCCATTATCCCGGTGCATTTGTACGGCATGCCGGCCAAAATGGATGAAATCCTCGAAATTTCAAGACTGTATGAAATACCTGTTCTGGAAGATGCCGCCGAAGCCTTAGGTTCCATGTATAAGAGCGTTCATTGCGGAACTTTTGGAGAAATGGCTGCTTTATCCTTCAATGGAAACAAGATTATCACCACTTCGGGAGGAGGCGCTTTGGTTTGCAAAAGCAAGGAATTTGCCGAAAAAGCGCGTTTTTTGGCTACGCAAGCCCGCGAGCCGCTCCCTTATTACCATCATTTGCAAATCGGCTATAATTACCGGATGAGCAATGTGGTTGCAGGAATCGGGCGGGGACAAATGCTGGTATTACCGGAGAGAGTAGAACAGAGAAGAAGGAATAATTCATTTTATCGTGAACATCTTTCCGGAATAGAAGGAATTACTTTTCAAACGGAACCTTCCGGTGATTTTTATTCCAATTATTGGCTGACCACTATTGTCATTGATCCGGCAAAAACAAACGGTATTACCAATGAGGATTTACGGATTGCCTTGGAAAAATCAAATATCGAGTCGCGCCCGCTGTGGAAACCGATGCATCTGCAACCGGTATTCAAGGATCATCCTTATTATGGCGACGGTACAAGCGAGCGTCTATTCAAATCCGGTCTGTGTCTGCCTTCCGGTTCAATATTGACGGAACAGGATTTAACCCGCGTCACGGAAAATATACGGAATTTGGTGAGATAACTTTTGGGAATCTGACTTCACCATAGATGATGCGCTGAATTATGGTACGGCGTGCGGGAAAATGCACACCGTAATCCCGAAAAAGGAACAGGGCAAACGCATCTTAATTCGTGTTAACACGAATTAAGATGCGTTTGTCTTGGAAATTTGAAAACACTTACAAACAGAATAAACGAGCCGAAAAAGTTTATTCAAGCTGTTTTAGGTCCGATCTTTACTATTGGCGCGAGGGCGCAAACGACGATGCTGATTATCGGGACAAGCGGTATCCCCTATTCCGATGTTACATCTGCAAAAATCTTTGTAACATTTTTAAAGCCATTTTTATAAAAGAAAATCTAACTTTGCATAAAAATTTTACTGCTTATGCTCTTCGGTCAAGTACTCATAAACGGATTATGCACGTTACGGATTAGATTCCTCCCTTTGGTCGGAATGACGTGCCTCTCGGTGGTTTTTAAGGGAGGAGGAAGTGGCGGCTTCGCCACCACTTCCTCCTCCCTCTCCAAAAATGGAGACTGTCATTTCGAGCGTAGCGAGAAATCTCATGCTCATATCTGCAACTTGACCGAAGTATTTTTAACCGTTTTTTTATTTCTGATAACGCTTCCCGTTTCTGCCGAAGTTAAATTACCCAAACTAATCGGAGATGGTATGGTATTGCAACGGGACATTCCCTTGAAAATCTGGGGATGGGCTTCTCCGAATGAAGCCTTGGTTGTGAATTTTAATCAGTCGGATTACCGGACTTCAGCCGATAAGGCAGGAAATTGGGAAATCATCCTTCCGCCACAACCTGCGGGAGGCCCTTTTTCGATGACCATTAAAGCAAGTAATTCAATTTTGATTAACGATATTTTAATCGGCGACGTCTGGATTTGCTCCGGACAATCCAATATGGAATTGCCGATGTCGCGAGTCGCTCCTGTTTACAAGCCGGAAATCGCTTCGGCCGATTACCCGGAAATCAGGTATTTCGAAGTTCCCAAAGTTTATAATTTTAAAGAACCGCAAAAGGATTTGCTATACGGAAAATGGACGGCGGCTACACCGCAAACCGTACTTGGCTTCTCGGCAACGGCCTATTTCTTTGCCAAAGAACTGTATGACCGCTATCAAATCCCCATCGGCTTAATCAATTCCGCTTTAGGCGGTTCTCCGGCCGAATCCTGGATTAGCGAAGATTCGCTCAAGCGATATCCCGATTATTACAGGGAAGCGCAATTTTTCAAAAACGACCACGTTATCGACAGCATTCAATCGGGTGACAAAAACCGGATGGATACTTGGTATAAAACGGTTTATCAAAAGGATAAAGGAAATAAACCTCCCAAACCCTGGTATGCCGAAAAACAGAATACTTCCGATTGGCTCACGATGAACGTTCCGGGTTATTGGCCAATGGAAAACAACAAACCGGTAAATGGCGTGATGTGGTTCCGCCGGAATTTTAATGTTCCGGTTTCATTGGCCGGCAAACCGGCTACGCTAATTTTGGGTTGCATTGTCGATGCCGATTCCGTCTATATCAACGGAACGTTTGTAGGCACAACCGGTTATCAATATCCTCCACGGCGCTATGCAGTTCCTGCCGGACTGTTGAAAGCGCAAAACAATTCCGTTACCGTTCGCGTAATCAGCAATGCGGGACGCGGCGGTTTTGTTCTTGATAAATTTTACGGATTGGAATTTGAAAACAACCAAAAAACAGACTTATCGGGTGAATGGCGTTACAAATTAGGCGCTCAGATGGAAATGCTTGTCGGCGAAACGTTTATCCGATGGAAACCTGCCGGACTTTATAACGCCATGATTGCTCCTTTGTTGAATTACCCGATAAAAGGCGTAATCTGGTATCAAGGAGAAGCCAATACGTCCAAAGCGCTTGAATATCGCGAACTTTTCCCGACATTAATCCGGGATTGGAGAAGCAAATGGAACCAGGGTGATTTTCCTTTCCTGTTCGCCCAGCTTCCGAATTTTATGAAAGCGCAGGAACAACCTTCCGAAAGCAATTGGGCCTTGTTGCGGGAAAGCCAGTTAAAAACCCTGTCCGTACCAAACACCGGAATGGCTGTCGGTATCGACATCGGCGAATGGAACGACATTCACCCGCTTAACAAGCAAGATGTAGGAAAACGTTTGGCTCTGGCTGCCGAAAAACGGGCTTACGGAGAAGACCACATTGTTTATTCCGGACCGGTTTACAAATCCATGAAAATAGACGGAAACAAAATCATTCTTTCGTTCGACCACATCGGTAGCGGGCTAAAGGTAAAAGGTGAAAAGGTAAAGGGTGAAAAGGTAAAGGGTGAAAGGCTCAAGGAGTTTGCCATTGCAGGGGCAGACGGGAAATTTGGCTGGGCAAATGCCGTGATTGAAAACGACCACGTAATCGTTTGGAGTGAAAAAGTAAAAAATCCGGTTGCTGTGCGCTATGCTTGGGCGGATAATCCCAAAGGCGCCAATCTTTACAACAAGGAAGGATTGCCGGCGTCGCCTTTCAGGACGGACCCCCCTGCCCCCTGAAGGGGGAGTTTGGGCAGTGAGTTTGAATTTTATGCTGCGGCAAAGTCCCCTTCAGGGGATTTAGGGGTAAAAAAAAGAAATTTTATAACAAATTTTTAAACTAATATTTATTTTATGAGGAGAATTTTTCAACAAAAAATGAGGGGGCTTCTATGCCTCTTTCTATTATTTCCCGCAATTTCAGTGGCGCAAACCATCAGCGTAAGCGGTGTTGTGACCGATGAAACCGGAGAAGCGTTGCCAGGTGTAGGTATCTCGATTCCGGGGACAACCCAAGGCACTGTTTCGAATATCGACGGCAAATACACGATCGACGCCCCGTCGAAAGGCACATTGACGTTTTCATACGTGGGATATTCACCGCAAACAATCAACGTTGGCGGAAGAACAGTCATCAATGTGATTATGAAAGAAGACAGCCAGTTACTGGAAGAAGTGGTCGTTGTCGGTTATGGAACGATGAAGAAGAGTGATTTGACCGGTGCGGTTACTTCGGTAAAAAATGATGCTATTCAAAAATCGGTGCCGACTTCGTTAGACCAAGTATTGCAAGGTCGCGCCGCCGGTGTGCAAGTGCAGCAAAACTCCGGTGCACCCGGTGCAAGTACTTCCATTCGCATACGCGGTATCAGTTCCATTAACTCGTCCACCGATCCTATCTTCGTGATTGACGGAGTCGTAATTGACGGTGGGGGATTTTCTGCAAATTCAACCGACTACAATCCGTTGGCATCTATCAATCCGTCGGACATTGTGTCAATGGATATACTTAAAGATGCTTCAGCAACTGCTATTTACGGTTCGCGTGCTGCCAACGGCGTAATTATGATTACTACCAAACGCGGAGAAAAAGGTCGGCAACGCATCACCTATAACGGTTATTATGGTTTACAGCAATTACCCAAAAAATTATCCGTTCTTAATTTGCAGCAATATGCGGAACACAGAAATGTGCTTGCGGATATTGGCGTTTCTCAATGGAACGATAATTTTGTCCGTCCCGATTTATTAGGCCCGGGTACCGATTGGCAAAAAGAATTGTTTACAACGGCTTCCATGCACAATCATAACCTGACTTTTTCGGGTGGCAGTGACGTGTCAACCTACAATCTTACTGCCGGTTATCTTGATCAAGACGGTATTGCATCAGGTTCGGGTTTCAAGCGTTTGAACTTGACCGGCGCCTTCGATTCGAATGTAAAAAGCTGGTTGAAAGCAGGCGTAAATTTTGCTTTCGACAATTCGTTTCAAAAACTGACAACTTCCGATCAATCGCTTGTGTTGATGGCATTAAGAACTACGCCGGATGTGCCTGTGCGCAATGCCGATGGCTCTTTTGCTGCATCCGACGAACAATTCATGCCGCCCAATCCAATGGCAATGGCAATGTTAATAGACAATAATAAAGAACGTTACGGTATTCGCGGAAATACATACGCCGATATTACAAAACTGTTTATTGATGGCTTGAGTTTCCGCACTGAAATTTCGTTCGATTACAACACTACCGATCAAGACCGTTATCAACCGCGTTATTATCTTTCCGAAACCCAATATCGCGAAGATAATGAGGGTAGATATACAAAACAATTCAACAAATATTGGAGTCAGCGGAATATCTTAACCTACAACAAAACATTTGCAGATATTCACCATGTGAATGCTATGCTCGGTCACGAAATGTCGAAATCGCAATGGAGTTACCTGCAAGGCTCACGTACCGGATATGTTACCGATGCTTTCCGTGATTTAACACTCGGAGACCAGAATACAGCCGACAACAACGGTTACAATGGAGCAAATGCATTGTTATCGTATTTCGGACGTATGTTCTATTCCCTGCAAGATAAGTATATGCTTACATTTACGATGCGTCGTGACGGAACCTCAAAGTTCGCTCCGGAAAATCGTTGGGGTACTTTTCCTTCGGCTGCTCTTGCATGGCGCGTTTCCGAAGAAGACTTTATTAAAAACATGGATGCCGTCAGCAATCTGAAACTCCGTTTAGGTTGGGGTAAAGTAGGTAATCAGGCGATTCCCGAAAATTACGGATATATTGCTTATTACGGTACTTCTACGACTAACTGGGGCTCAGGTTTGATTGCGCAAAACGTGGCAAATCCCGATTTACGATGGGAAACAACCACCTCCTATAATATTGGGGCTGATTTAGGTCTGCTGAAAAATCGTATCGAACTTATTCTTGATTTTTATAGCAAAAAAACAGATGACCTCTTGATGATTAAGCCGCTACCGTCAACTGCCGGAACCGTCGAATCGACCAAACCCGGCTATATGAAAGCGCCCTGGGTAAATGCCGGTTCGCTGGAAAACAAAGGGATGGAAATTACTTTAAACACGGTAAATATTCTATCACAAGATTTTCAATGGCGCAGTAATTTCATTTTTTCGATGAACAGAAACAAAGCCCTGTCCATCGACCTTGATCCCGCTGTCATCGACCGCACGGTAAATGGAAACGAATACGGAGTAACCGACCCAACAGTTATCAACCGTACAGTGCCCGGAAAACCAATCGGACAATTCTATGGTTATCAGGTAATCGGACGTTTTGAAAAGGCAACCGATTTTTATTACACGGATGCTAATGGAAATATAGTTCGCACTCCGGTACTCAACAATCTGGATATTAATGAGTCAACAGGCGTTTGGATTGGCGACTACATTTACAAAGATGTGAATGGAGACGGAAAATTAGATGTCAATGATATGGATTTTATCGGAAATCCCGAACCCAAATTTACTTACGGCATAGGTAATACATTTAGTTACAAAGGAATTGACCTTACGATACAACTGCAAGGCTCTTACGGCAATGATGTTGTAAATTATGCTCAACGATATTTGGGCAACCCTATGCGCAATATTTCAAATCTCTTTACTGATGCTTTGAATTATGCACGAACGGATTTGATCGACCCCAATGGTCCGAACGACTACCGCAATGTAAAGATAACAGGAGGCGACCCACACGCTCCACGTCTTACAAGCGGCTCGTCAAGTTCAAACTACAATTACGCCTTTTCCGACCGATTTATTGAAGATGGTTCCTATTTGCGTATTCAAAACGTTTCGCTTGGCTACAATTTGCCTCAAAAAATAATAAAACCGCTCGGAATTGAAAATGTGAAAATTTATGCCAATCTGCAAAATCTTTACACTTGGACAAAATATCGCGGATACGACCCTGAAGTAGGTTCCTCCTACCAAGGTGGAAACTGGCTTATGGGTATTGATAATGGACGTTATCCAACGCCGAGAATCATGACATTCGGTTTAAATCTTACATTTTAATAATCAATAGATAAATAATTAATAATATGAAAATCAACAAATTAATATATTTAGTGATGTTTCTGCTGACGATGTCGATTACTTCCTGTAGTGATTTTCTCGACATTACACCTACAAGTATCATTACCGGCGAAGCATTGACCGACGATGACTTGCCGAAACTTACCTCGCCGCTCTACAATGTAGTATGGGCGGATTTCAACGGTCAATTCTATTATGGACTCGGTGATGGACGCGCATACAATCTTTATGCACCCTACTCCGACTATGTATATCCTTTTCACGATTTGAATGAAACCGGATTGACAGGTCCGCTTGTAAGCGCTTGGGCTTCTCTATACGTTATTGTACAACAGTCAAATAACATTATTATTACTATTAACCAAAGTACGGCGTCGCAGGAGATAAAAAATCAGTACATTGCCGAAGCGCGTTTTATGCGGGGGCTGGCCTATTGGTATCTTGCTTCGCTGTGGGGAAACGTAATTGTTTGCGAAGATCCCGCTGTGATAGTAAATAATCCGGTAATCAATACCAATACACGAAAAGACGCCTACGAATTTGCTATTCGCGATATGGAATTTGCAGCAAAATATTTACCTGAAACGGTAACTGATGACGGACGTGTCAACAAATATTCGGCATTCGGAATGTTGTCGCGTTTTTATCTCGACTATTCAGGTCTGGTTGCTTCCAACTATGGAGAAAATCCGAATGTCGGCACTCGCGACACTCATTATCTTGATTTGGCAAAACAAGCAGCTGAAAAAGTGATTAACGAAAGTAAGTTTGCGCTGTTAGCAAATTATCCCGACCTTTTTATTCCAACGAAAGAGTTGAACAACAATTCGGAAATAATGTTTGCCTTGCAATGGATACCCGGATTGACAAGCGAAACGGGTTGGCAACTTACCAACACGCAACAGGCTTATTTTGCGTACAGTTCCGAAGTTACGGGCGACGATGCCGCTTGGGGCGACTGGACACGTTGTCCCTACGATATGATTAAAGAATACG
>BNTV01000084.1 GCA_025996865.1 Bacteroidia bacterium | reverse complement strand
GGCAAAGGGAACGTAGACCGGAATCCTGCTGATCCGGAAATACCAATGGATGGCAATAAAGATACAAGGGCAATTTGGAGTCCCATGATATTAAATGACGACAATCGTTTTTTACTGGATCAGGGATGGCAAACCATGACCGACCCTATTTATGGGGATGAAATTATATTTACAGACTTTGACTATGTTAAAGCAGCTTTCCGGCATCCGGCCATTACACAAGATTATAATTTGTCTTTTTCCGGAGGAAATGACGTTGGACATTATTATGCCGGACTGGAATATTACGATGCGGAATCTTTACCGATAAGCGCTTTTTACAACCGGATAAGCGCTATTTTTAATGGAGATTACAAAATTAACCGTTGGTTGACTTCCTATTCAACTTTCAACTTTTCAAAAAACAAGTATAAAGAGGTGTCTTCAACGAGTTATGAAAATTATTTTGGGAGAATGATAAGCGCTCCTCCTACCATGAGAGGATACAGTGCCGATGGCGAGTTATTACTTGGACAGAGTAGCGGTGACGGGAATCCTCAGAAAAATATAGATGCCTTCCATAGAGATAATAATAGAGATAAACTCAGCTTGGGCGAGTCCTTAAAATTTAATATAACCAAAGGATTATCCTTAAAAGCCAGCGCTTTGTGGATGTTTGAGAAAAATGCAAATGAGTCTTTTAATAAAGATTACATGAGCGCGCCAAATACTTGGGTACAAACGCGCGCATCTTCAGCCACTTTTGATGAAACGTTCCGCCAAACCTATAACCTGATTGCAAATTACGACCTTTCTGTAGCAAATCATACCATAAGCGTCCTCGCCGGTTCCGAATATTACGATGAATATCTCAAAGGATTTTCAGCCGGTGGATCAGGCGCTCCAACAGATGATTTTGCCGATTTAGCGCTCACGTCCTCGGCAGCGGGCCAGCGATCCATTGATTCGCAACATTCCCGATACAGGATATTGTCTTTTTTGGGACGATTGAATTATGATTATTTAGACAAGTATCTGCTTTCGGCTACCTTCCGTAGGGATGGATATTCGCTGTTAAGAAACAACCGTTGGGGCTTCTTCCCGGGTGTTTCCGTCGGATGGGTTTTCAGTAAAGAGCAATTTATGGAAAGTTTATCCAATATCGTTTCATTTGCTAAATTCAAAGCCAGTTATGGGGCCAATGGAAACGTATCAGGCGTGGGAACGTATGAATTACAGGGGGCTTACAGTATCATTAACTTTAATGGAAATGTCGGTTACCGGTTATCTACCGTGTCGAATCAGGGGCTTCGTTGGGAACGTTCCAACACCTTTGATACAGGACTTGATATCAGCTTCCTACAAAACCGGATCAATACCGGTATTACTTATTATAACCGGAGAACGACGGACAAGTTTGCTTCAATTCCGCTTCCGGGCAGTTCGGGTATGACCAGCATACGTTCCAATAACGGCTCATTGCTCAACAGCGGAGTGGAAATGGAATTGGGCTTCCGGATAATTGAAAATAAAGACTGGAATTGGAATATCAATACAAACATTGCATACAACAAAAGTAAAGTCCTCAAATTACCGGATAACAGCCTTGAACGGAACAGGCAAAATGCTATACAGGTATATTCGGGGAACGGAGACGAACTTATCTGGGTAGGCGGTTATCAGGAAGGACAAAGTCCGGGAGACATGTATGCGTATGTGGCAGAGGGTATTTTCAAAAGTGAAGAACAGTTGAGGGCTATCGCTGCCAACCGGCTTGATAGAACTATTAATCCTTATGGTTCCGGAAAAATACTCTATGGCCCTGAAGCATGGAGCCGACTTACCGATGCGGAGAAAGCCAATGGCCACCCTATTCAGGTGGGAGATGTGATCTGGAAGGACGTGAACGGGGATGGCGTGATAGACCAGTATGACAAAGTATATATGGGAAATACTATTCCGAAGTTTATAGGGGGTCTTACAAATACGCTTTCTTGGAAAGGAATCGGTATTTTTGCCCGGGTCGATTATGCACTCGGACACTATCAACATGATACTGCCTGGCCTTGGTTATCTGGCCTTTCGCGAAGTATCGTTAAGTTATGATTTCAACAAAGAACTGTTGAAAAAAATCGGATCTTCCGGTATTCAACTCTCTATTACCGGACAAAACCTGGGATATCTTACCAAGTCCAAATCTTTCAATCCGGAATTGGGAGGTAACAACAATTCAGGATATTCATTGCCAATCACCGTTATTTTCGGTACATCATTCAAATTTTAAATCATCTAATTAAATTAAATATGAAACAAATAGGAATTATTATAAGTATTATCGCTCTAAGTTTGCTTTATTCATGCGACAGCTTGGATTTATATCCGGAAGACTACTACGCCATCGGCAATTTCTGGAAAAATGCAGCTCAGGTAAATGGAAACATGTTAAGCCTTCACAGTGATTTACGGGGAACGAACCAAGCGTTATATTTCTTGGGGGAAGCAAGAGGCGGAACTCAATTATTGTATGTAGGCCCTACCGGCCAAAGTATTACAAATTCGACACCCATAAAAGATAACACTTTCACAAAGGATAATAGCGGCATTTCGAACTGGTACAATTATTATCCGTGTATTATGCGGGTAAATCATTTCATCACGGAAGTGGAAAACGGATGTGCATTTTTATCACAGTCCGAAAGAGGCTATTTTTTAGGACAAGCGTATGGTATCCGTGCATATTACTATTTTATGCTTTACCGTACTTATGGCGGAGTTCCAATCGTTGAAAAAGCAAGGGTGTTGGAAGGAGTTACCAGTGTAGAAGAACTTTATACGCCAAGATCAACACCCAAACAAACGCTTGATTTTATTAAATCGGATATTTCAAAATCAGAACAATATTTTGCTTCTGATTTCTCATCAACAACCACCGCATTGTGGTCGAATGCCGCTACCTTAATGCTTAAAGCAGAAGTTCATCTTTGGTCGGCCAAGGTGTCCGATGGTGACCAAAATCCAGCCAACACGGATTTGCAAACTGCCAAATCCGCATTGAATCAACTGATTGGCAAATTCAACCTTTTGCCCAAATTCAGTGATATTTTTGAATATACCAATAAAGAAAACAAAGAAACTATCTTTGCTATCCATTTCAGAGAAGGTGAGTCAACAAATTTTGCATCCGAATTTACCTATAACATTATGATTGTCAACTCGTTTTACGGTAGAAACGACAAACTGATGGGCGATACATTAACGATTAAGAGTACAGGTCAAAATTTCAATGCGTTTAAGTTTGAGCTTTTTGAAAGTTATGATGCCGAAGATTCGCGAAGAGATGCTACATTTCTTGATTATTACTTAAAAAACTCCGCAGGCATTGAAATTGCGAAAGGGACTGTATTGAGAAAATTCTTAGGGCTTATCAATGCTTCAGGAAATCGTATTTATGCGACGGATTTTCCAGTATTCCGCTATGCTGAGACTTTACTAATGATGGCCGAAGTAGAAAACAAACTGGGGAACGATCCGTCACCATATATCAACGAAATACGCAAGCGGGCTTACGGTGTAAACTATAATGCGGTTTTACATGCTTATTCGAATAAGGATTTTGCAACTAATGAACTGGCAATACTGCATGAACGGGACAAGGAATTTGTCTTTGAAGGAAAACGTTGGTTTGATGTCCGCCGTATGCAGGACGCTTCCGGAAAGGCGTTGGTTTTTTCGCCGGCGGCAAGTTACGGTTCAACTCTGCCTGTTTTGAACCCCACAACAGAAGCCTACAAAGTTTTATGGCCTGTGGATGTAAATACGATCACGAATGATCCAACTATAGAACAAACTCCCGGATATTAATTTGGTCATTAACACTATGAACAAAAAAGGTTTTTTATTTGCTATTGCTGTCCTTACAAGGGTGTTTGCTCTTGTAAGGGTGCAATAGAATTGTGTATCTTTGATGCGAAATTTTCAACTAAATCCCAAAATCATGAAACAGTTTTTTTTATTAGGTATTTTACTGATTTTATCAACTATTGACATTTCAAGTCAGGTAAATGCTCCATGTAAAGAGTTACGGGAAGTGGTATTGCAACTACCACCCGGAGATAACAATCCGAGAAACAGCGAAGGTGATTTTGTAACCTTAAAAGACGGACGGATTATGTTTATTTATACACATTATACCGGCAAAAATGCAGGAGATCATGATCCGGCTTATCTGGCGGCCAGGTATTCGTCAGACGGTGGGAAAACATGGACAAAGGAAGATCAGCTGATTATAGAAAATGAAGGCGGAATGAATGTTATGTCGGTTTCGTTGCTTCGTCTGAACGATGGAAAAATAGCCATCTTCTATTGTCGTAAAAATTCGGTTGCCGATTGTATTCCCTTGCTGCGGATATCTGAGGATGAAGGGAAGACATGGAGCGAACCGGTTGTCTGTATTACCGATAAAAAAGGGTATTTTGTGTTGAACAACAACCGCGTTATCCAACTAAAAAACGGCAGACTGCTTCTTGCCGTCGCCCGACATCAAGAACCCGAAGGTAAGTGGCATGAAAAGGGTAATTTGTTTATTTATCGTTCTGACGATATGGGACAAACATGGACTTCAAGTCCCTCCATACCGGATACTACCAACATTATAACTCAGGAACCCGGACTTATTGAATTGAAAGACGGGAAAATTATGATGTTTATCCGTGCCGGCAGCGGGTTTCAGCAACTATCCTATTCTAATGATCAGGGAGAGACTTGGAGTCATATAGAGCCAAGCAATATCTCCTCGCCGCTTTCTCCGGCAAGTATTGCCCGGATACCGTCCACGAAAGATTTATTTTTGGTGTGGAACAACAATGACGGAAGTAATCCGGTGATAAAAGGCAAGCGCACACCTCTCACTGTGGCTATCTCAAAAGATGAAGGGAAGACATGGCAACATGTTTCGGACATAGAAACCGATCCGGACGGATGGTATTGTTACATTGCAATTCATTTTGCTAAAAAAAATGTATTACTGGGATATTGCGCCGGAAGTCAATCTAAGGGAACACACCTGTCCATAACAAACATATCACTTCTCAACATAAAAAAAATATACAAAATTAAATGAACAGTAAAGAATTTGTAGAGAGTGGAAAAACAATCATGACAAGAAAAGCTTTTCAATTTAATGCACCCGTGCAGAATATAATAATTGTGCTCCTGATAAAAAATATTACTTTTTTTCTTTGAAATTAAGGAAAAAGATGTAATTTTGCACTCGCAAATAAAAAAGCCCGGATGGCGAAATTGGTAGACGCGCTAGTTTCAGGGACTAGTGTTCGCAAGGATGTGCAGGTTCGAGTCCTGTTCCGGGCACTTTACTTGTTAATTTCATTTATTCCCACTATCTTTGCCTGATATTTTCAAACTTAATTTTACGCAAAAATAAAAAAATAAAGATATTTGCTATGGAAGACAAGAAGTTATTACAGCAAGTAAAGACAAAAGCCTCCGGCTGGCTATCGCCCGAATATGACGAGGAAACCCGCAAACAAGTAAAAACATTGTTGGAAAAAGAAGACCCTACCGACCTCATTGAATCTTTTTACAGAGATTTGGAATTTGGTACGGGAGGCCTTCGCGGAATTATGGGCGTCGGTTCGAACCGGATGAATAAATATACGGTAGGCGCTGCCACACAAGGTTTAGCGAATTATTTGAAAAAAGAATTTGCCGCTTTGCCGGAAATCAGTGTTGTAATTGGTCACGACTGCCGAAACAACAGTCGGCTGTTTGCCGAAATTTCAGCAGATATTTTTTCGGCAAATGGAATAAAAGCCTATTTATTTCCTGATTTACGTCCGACACCGGAAGTAAGCTATGCCATTCGCAAATTGGGCTGCCAGAGCGGAATTGTAATTACAGCCTCTCATAATCCGAAGGAATACAATGGCTACAAAGCCTATTGGAACGACGGCGCACAGGTAATCGCTCCCCACGACCATAACATTATCGCCGAAGTCAATAATATATCTTCCGTAAAAGAAATTCGTTTCAAGAAAAATCCGGCTTTGGTTCAAATGCTTGATAAAACAATTGATAAACAGTTTATTAATGACTTGTTGACAATTTCTTTATCGCCCGAAGCCATTGCCCGGCACAAAGACATTAAAATCGTATATACGCCGATTCACGGTACCGGAATCACTTTGATTCCCGATGCTTTGAAAGCTATGGGATTTACCAATATCATTCACGTTCCCGAACAGGATGTGGTGAGCGGCAATTTCCCAACTGTAGTTTCCCCGAATCCCGAAGAAACCGCTGCACTCAAAATGGCAGTTGACAAAGCCATTGAAACCGGAGCCGATTTGGTGATGGCTTCCGACCCGGATGCTGACCGGGTGGGCGCCGCCGTTCGCAACGAACAAGGTGAATTTGTCTTGTTGAATGGAAACCAAACGCTCTTAATTTACATTTATTATTTGATTACACGTTGGCGGGAACTGGGAAAACTGAAAGGCAACGAATACGTAGTAAAAACCATTGTTTCAACCGAACTGGTGAAAAATGTCGCCAAAAAGAACGGCGTGAATTTATATGACTGCTATACCGGATTCAAATGGATCGCCGATGTAATGCGTCAGAATGAGAATAAGGAAACGTACATTGGCGGCGGAGAAGAAAGTTACGGTTTCTTAGCCGAAAATTTTGTCCGTGATAAAGATGCCGTATCCGGTTGTATGCTCCTGGCTGAAATTGCGGCTTGGGCAGCCGACAACGGTAAAACCATTTACACGCTTTTGCAGGATATTTACGTAGAATACGGATTCTCGAAAGAAAAAGGAATTTCGGTCGTCAAACAAGGGAAATCGGGTGCGGAAGAAATTGAAGAGATGATGAAAAACTTCCGTCAAAATCCGATGAAAGAATTAGCCGGTTCGAAAGTGATTTTCATCAAGGATTTTGCCAAATTGACGGGAAAAGATCTGATTGAGGATGAGACTGTGACTTTGGATATGCCGACGACTTCCAATGTGCTTCAATACTTTACCGAGGATAATACTAAAGTTTCCATCCGTCCTTCAGGTACGGAGCCGAAAATAAAATTTTATGTGGAACTTCACAGCAAAGTAGATTCCCGCGAAGATTTGGCTGCCGCCGAAGTTGCTGCTGAGGCTAAGATTGCAGACGTTCGCAAATCCTTGGGAATTTAACCTCTGTGAAATTAACTCCGTGAAACTCCGCAGTTTAAAATATGAAACAAAAAATAGAAACTTTTTCCGGTTTTTCCCCTGAAACTTTTAAGTTTTTCAACGACTTGAAAGAGTACAATTACAAACCGTGGTTCGACGAACACAAACCAATTTATGAAGAAGAGATCGTGCGGCCTTTGAAAGCGTTGGTACACGTCATGACTCCGGCTATGTATGCGATTGATCCGCAGATTAATATGAATCCGAATAAAATTGTTTCGAGAATTTATCGCGATATTCGTTTTTCGAAAGACAAAACGCCTTACCGGACGGCTATGTGGATTACTTTCCAACGCTTATTGACTGATTGGCAGAATTTTCCGGGTCATTATCTGGAAATTTCCGAAAGCGGTTACTCTTATGGAATGGGTTTGTATCTTCCGAAAAAGAAAGAAATGGACGCTTTTCGTTCAGCAATTGAATATGACCCGAAACATTTCCGTGAAATGACGGAAGATTTGATTGGGAAACAGGGTTTTATTCTTGGTGGAGAAGCGTATAAACGTCCGATAAATAATGATTTACCGGAATATTTCCAACAATGGATACAGCGAAAAAGCATTTATCTGTACAAACAATTTCCGGTTGGTGAAGAATTGTTTACCGCCGATTTTGCACGGTTTTTGGCAAGTGAATATACCTTGTTGCAGCCTTTGTACGCTTATTTAGTTGATATTAGCGAAGATTTTAATTAATTTATGAAACGAATAACATCATTATTTTTATCCATATTGTTTTGTTCGGTTGTATCGGCAGACGAAGGCATGTGGATGCTCAACAATCTGAAAGAATCCAATTGGGCGAGAATGAGAGAATTAGGATTTCTGTTAAGTCCGCAACAATTGTACGATACCCTCCAACCTTCTTTGAAAGATGCAGTTATCCAATTTGACGGAGGATGCACCGGTATCACCGTATCGGACAAGGGTTTGATATTTACGAACCACCATTGCGGTTACGGAGCCATTCAGTCGAAAAGCACCGTAGAAAACAATTATTTGCGTGACGGATTCGTAGCAAACACAATGGAAGATGAAATTCCGATTTCCGGCATGTTTGTTCGTTATCTGATTAAAACAGTGAATGTTAGTTCCGAAGTGCTTGCCGGTATTAACCCGGAAATGAATGAAAAAGCGCGTTTGGATGAAATCGGGGAAAAAATCTCCGAACTCGAAAAACAATACAGCATAGATTCCTTGTCCATTTTAGCGGAAGTCACACCTTATTTCGCTTTTAATTCGTTCTATCTGAACACTTATCAGGTTTTGACCGACATTCGTATGGTTTTTGCGCCGCCTTCTTCCGTAGGAAAATTCGGAGGCGACACGGACAATTGGATGTGGCCGCGCCACACTTGCGATTTCAGTGTTTTTCGCGCATACGTAAATCCCGATAACAAAAAAGGTTACCACAAAGAAAATGTTCCGTTTAAACCGAAATATGTTGCACCGGTATCCTTAAAAGGGTACGAAGAAAATTCCTTTGCGATGACGATTGGTTATCCGGGACGCACAAGCCGTTACTTGTCTTCCTGGGGCGTGGAACAACGTATTAAAAGCCAGAACGAACCGATGATTGAAGTTCGCGGAATCAAACAGGATATTTGGAACGAAGCCATGTTGCAATCCGACGCTGTACGAATCAAATACGCCTCCAAATATGCGAGAAGTTCCAATTATTGGAAAAATTCCATCGGTATGAATCGCGGGTTGGCGAGAATGCACGTGATTGAACGGAAGCAAGCGCTTGAAAATGAGTTTCGTAAATGGTTGGATGCAAATCCCGGCAAAAAAGCCGTTTACGGTTCGACTTTGGATTTATTGGAAAAAACCTATACTTCGAACAATGAAACGCAACGGATTTTGACTTATTTAAACGAAGCCATCTCCGGCGCCGAAATTATCCGCTACGCTTACAGCGCTTCTGCGGTGGACGTTCCGTCCCTGAAGAATATAGATGGATTTTTTGAACGGGAAATTCGTCCGGTTTACAAAGATTATGAAGCGGCTTTGGACGAAAAAGTATTGGCAGCTATGCTGCAAGAGATAAAAAAAAATGTTCCTGCGCACGAACTTCCCGGTATTTTCTCCGAAATAGATAAAAAATACAAAGGAGATTATACTAAATATGCCGCCGATGTATTCAAAAAATCAATTGTGCCTTATCCCGACAAATTAAAAGAGATTTTCTTAAATCCGAAGAAAGCCAAGCAGTTGGAAAAAGATCCGGCTGTGCGTTTGGCTAAATCGGTACGGGAAGTTCAGAATAAATATCGCGAACTGTCAGCCGGTGCGCGGTACGATATTGTCAAAGCTGAACGGATGTTTTTCGCCGGTTTGGAAGAAATGAAACCGGAAATAAGTTTTCCGTCCGACGCTAATTTCACGATGCGGATGAGTTATGGAAGCATAGGCGGTTACGTTCCTTACGACGGCGCTTGGTACGACTATTATACGACTACCAAAGGCGTTTTTGAAAAATACAAAAAAGACGATCCCGAATTTCATGTTCAGCCTGAATTGATGAATCTGTTGGGCGACGGCGATTTCGGCGCTTACGGAAACGGCGACGGCACAATGAATACGGATTTTCTGTCCAACAACGACATCACCGGTGGTAATTCCGGAAGTCCCATTTTCGACGAAAAAGGCCGCTTAATCGGTTTGGCTTTCGACGGCAATTGGGAAGCGATGAGCGGCGATATTGCTTTTGAGACTGATATTCAACGATGTATAGGCGTTGATATTCGCTATGTTTTGTATATGATAGACAAGTGGGGACATGGCAGCCGCTTATTGGAAGAAATAAAATTTGAATGAGTAAAATTACACGCAAGGAATTTTGGGAAAAGATGCGCTTTGAATACAAGCTCTCTTTTCTGAACGAAAACACTTTGGAAGAAGTATTTTCGTTCCGTTTATCCCGCCTTACGAGTTTTATCATATTGTTTTTGTTTGCCGTCTTTTTGATAACGCTGACTTCTTTTGTAATTATTAAAACGCCGATACGCAACTATTTACCCGGTTATTTGGATTCCGACGTCCGGCAAGAAATGATTAAGAATGCATTGACAGCCGATTCCTTGGAAACGGAATTAGCCGTGCAATCCCGGTATTTGGAGAATATCAGAGCCATTTTGCGAGGAGACATAAAAGTGGACGAAGTGCCTACAATCGATTCGATTAGAGATGCCCGCGATATTGATCTCGAAAAATCGAAACGAACTTCCGAATTTGTGAAAAGTTATGAGGAAGAGGAAAAATATAATCTGAACGGATTAGCTATGGCTTCTGGCGGAGGCGGAAAGCCCATGTTTTATAAACCGGTGAAAGGAATAGTTTCATCTACATTCAATCTCAGGGAAAGGCATTATGGCATTGATGTCGCTTCAACGCCCAGCGAATCGGTTCTGGCAACGATGAAAGGAACGGTTGTTTTCACCGGATTTGATCCCAATGCGGGATATGTGATTCAGCTTCAACATCCTAACGGATTTGTGTCTATCTATAAGCATAATGCTAAATTGTTGAAATCTCCGGGAGATGCGGTTAGCGCGGGAGAAGTGATTGCCTTGGTCGGGAATACCGGCCAATTATCGACAGGAATACACCTGCATTTTGAATTGTGGTTGGATGGAAAACCCGTTGACCCAAGTGAATATATAAATTTTAATTGATGGAAAACGAGAAAAAACAGATAGCCATTTTGGGTTCGACCGGTTCAATCGGGACACAGGCTTTGGATGTTATTCGCGAAAACCGGGATTTACTTGAAATATATGCACTTACGGCAAATAATAATGTTGAATTACTGATTCGGCAGGCGCGGGAATTTCTGCCCGAAATGGTGGTAATCGCCAATGAAAGTAAATTTTCCCGGTTGAAAGATGCCTTAAGCGATTTGCCCGTCAAAGTTTGGGCAGGGCATGAAGCAATTTGCCAGGTAGTTCAAGCAGAACCTATTCAGATTGTGTTGACGGCAATGGTCGGCTATTCCGGTTTGAAACCTACGATCAATGCGATCAATGCCGGAAAGACGATTGCTTTGGCGAATAAAGAAACCTTAGTTGTTGCCGGTGAGCTGATTATACAATTAGCTTTGGAAAACCGGACGCACATTATACCGGTCGATTCCGAACATTCGGCTATCTTTCAGTGCTTAACGGGAGAGATAGACAATCCGATTGAGAAAATCATTTTGACAGCTTCCGGTGGGCCATTTCGAACTTTTTCGCAGGAACAATTAGCGGTTGTGACCAAAAAAGAAGCTTTGCAACATCCCAATTGGAATATGGGCGCCAAAGTTACCATTGATTCGGCAACCTTGATGAATAAAGGTTTTGAGATGATTGAAGCGAAGTGGCTTTTTGATGTGGATACTTCTCAAATACAAATTTTGGTGCATCCCCAGTCCATTATTCATTCCATGGTTCAGTTTGAAGATTCGTCGATAAAAGCGCAGTTAAGTTTGCCGGATATGCGTTTGCCGATTCAATACGCATTGACTTATCCGAATCGCGTTTTTTCCAATTTTGAACGGTTGGATTTCAATAAATTTTCAAGTTTAACGTTTGAAGAACCGGATACCCGTAAATTCCGCAATCTGGCGCTTGCCTACGAAGCGGTCGCAAAAGGCGGAAACATGCCTTGTATCCTCAATGCAGCGAATGAAGTCGCCGTGGCAGCGTTTTTGGAAGACAGAACCGGTTTTTTAGCCATGAGTGATGTAATTGAAAAAACAATGGAACAAGTTTCCTTTATCGCTTCGCCCAATTTGGACGATTATATGCAGACTGATGCGGAGGCGCGGGAAAAAGCCAAAGAGGCTTTGCCCCTAAATCCCCTGAAGGGGACTTTACCGAAGCTCAATAATAAAACTCACTGCTCCAAACTCCCCCTTCAGGGGGCAGGAGGGGCGTAATTTATATTTAAAATATGGAGACAATATTAATAAAAGCAGCACAATTAATTTTAAGTTTATCAATTTTGGTTATTGTCCACGAATTTGGACATTTCTTTTTGGCTAAGTTATTCAAAGTCAGGGTTGAAAAATTCTACTTGTTCTTCAATCCGTGGTTTTCCCTTTACAAGTTCAAACCCAAAAATAGCGAGACCGAATATGGAATCGGTTGGTTACCCTTGGGAGGTTATGTCAAAATATCGGGGATGATCGACGAAAGCATGGACAAGGAAGCTTTGGCTCAACCGCCTCAACCTTGGGAATTTAGAACAAAACCGGCTTGGCAGCGCCTGTTAATCATGGTTGGCGGCGTATTCATGAATATCATCCTTGCTTTTTTGATTTATTCCATGTTAGTTGCGAATTGGGGGGACAGTTATGTTCCGATTGACAAAACGCCTCTCTATTTCAGTGAAGTAGCTCATCAAGCGGGATTTGAAGACGGGGACATTTTACTTACCGCTGATGGCAAACGCTTGACCCGTTACGATGATTTGGATTTGTTCCGGGTGATCAGTTCCGAAAATATATCCGTATTGCGCAACGGACAAGAAAAAACAATCCACCTGCCTGAAAATTTTGAAGAACAGTTTTTAGCTTCGAAAACACCTTTGGCGGATTTTCAGATCACTCGAATTGACAGTTTAATTCCGGGAAATAATGCAGAAAAAGCCGGTTTGAAAGTCGGGGATGAAATTCTTTCGGTCAATGAAACCAATACGGTTGCTTATGGCTTGTTTGCCAGAGCTTTGTCAGAATACAAAGACACTGACATTCAAATGGATGTCTTGCGGGGAAGCGAAAAAATCAAATTGACGGTGCATGTAAACGCAGAGAGTAAAATTGGTTTTGTTACGGAAAGAAAGGATGTCCATGTTACGGATAAATATAATTTTTTCCAATCTTTTCCGGCAGGTATTTCCTTAGGAATCAGAAAAATATCTTTTTACGTTCTTCAATTGCGCTTAATCTTTACCAAAGTTGGCATCCGGAGTATCGGCGGATTCGGCGCCATCGGCAACATGTTTCCCGGACAATGGAGTTGGCCTGATTTCTGGAATATGACGGCGTTTCTTTCCATCGTTTTGGGAATCATGAACTTACTGCCGATTCCCGCGCTCGACGGCGGACATGTAATGTTTCTCCTGTATGAAGTTGTTTCCGGACGCAAGCCCAATGATAAGTTTATGGAGTATGCTCAGATTGCGGGGATGGTTTTCCTGTTACTGCTGCTGCTGTATGCTAACGGGAATGATGTGTTGCGGTTTTTTATGAAATAAAAAATGAAACTATTAATTAAAGAATGGTTACTTGTGATAATCATCCGGTAACCATTCTTCAATACTTGATTAGTGCATTATTTGAGCGGCAATTTCATCAAAATAAATCACCGAATTTATTACCGTAAAGTTCAATCAGTTTTTTGTCCATCCAGGAACCGCGCATATTGCGTGTGACAATTTTACCTTCCGGAGAAACCAGTACACAAGTTGGAATCCCGTTAAAATTATACAACTTTGAGAACTCTCCCTTGAACGCTTTTAAATCGGAAACCTGTAACCAGGGTAATTGTTCTTCTTTCAATGCTTTCAACCAGTCTTCTTTTTTCTCGTCCATCGAAACGCTGATAATTTCATATCCTGCATCGTGATACAATTTATAGACTTCTTTCAAGTGGGGTATGTCTGCCCTGCATGGTCCGCACCATGACGCCCAAAATTCCAACAGTACATATTTTCCTTTGGCAACGTGGTCGGATAATTTCACCGGCTTGCCGTCAGGATCTTCGAAATCAAAGTCGGCATAGTCGGACCCAACCGCAGTCTTTTTAACCTCGGCTGCCCTGTTTGTTAATTTTATGCCGGCAGGAGATTCTATAATTTTTGGAGATAAAGAGGCAATCAACGCATCAATTTCTTCTACGGAGAATGAGCCGAGATTCGTTTCCGCCAGATATGCAGTTACCTGATTATCGGCGTGTTCTTTTACGAATTGTTTAACATAAGCATTCCTTTTATCGCCTGCCTCATCTATTTTTGTAACCAACGCTATTCCCTTGGATACAGGACCGACTTTTATCCCCTTACCGGGATTGAGGTAATCAATATACGCATTAAAAGCCTCGCTTCTTTTTTTGTCAAAGGCCTGTTTTTCGTTAATGAATTTCAGATACAAGTCGTGGGAAGCAGATCCTGAAACAATAATGTCCTTATAAGAATAACTTCCTATTAATCTTTGTCGTGCAGAAGGGATGCTGTCTTGAATGGCCGAGATATCTATCTTTGAATTTTCTACAAACACAGGTATCACAGGCCAGTCTATTTTTCCCCTGTTATGAGATCCTTCTCCATTTTCAATATCCTTTTCCAATTCAATAATAAACAATTGCGGAAATTCCACTTTATTTTTAAATGCAAAGGACGAATCATGAATCAAGGTGCTATCCAAGGCTTCTTTCGTATTATCAGCCGAATACAAATATACCTTTTTCCCTTCAACACTACCGGTAATATTACCATGAAGCGTGTATTCATCAGACGTTTTTTCCGTACAGGAAGCCAACAGGCAAACCATGACGACGGTTAAACTGTAAACAAAATTTTTCATACATTTAATTTTTTATAATTTTTAACTTTTAACTCTTCACTCTTCGCTCAGGCGAATGCCGTCTATACAAAAATAAGGAGGAGTACGCATATTGCCGTTAGCGTCTTTATCGGAGGAATCCAGATAGAAGACGACCTTGTCCACCTGTCCTAATGCCGACAGATCCGCTTTAGCCCAAAAGCCTTGAGTAACATTCCAGACGTCATAAGGCGCCGGCGCTACATTTGGACGAGTAGCCAGATAGTAATCAATACTTCCGGTTGATGTCCCGCTTTTAAAACCTTTTGCAGTAAGTTTGAAGTAGCCTGTAACAGCACTTGCCGCAGCTGCAGTAGAGTCGGCTACTGCTTCGGTTTCCGATTTACCGGCGCCTCTCGCCGTTTCCGCCGCTTCATGCCCCTTCTGTCGTTTGAACAGAATCTGTTGTCCATCCAATCGGATTAGATCCCCATTGGGCGTAGGCAAACGCCAAATTCCGAATTTGGAAGCAGACGCATCCGGTATATTGGGATTCCGTGTCAAAGCCGCTGAACCATCGGCTTGTACAGGAGAAAAGGCCTGTGTGTTTGCATCCAGGATAGCAGAATATACAGAACCATAATTCAACAAAAGATAATTATAAGTCGTATTGGCTACCAGAATATGTTCGACCACTCTGGGTTTGTCCAAAGTAAAATAGGCCTCGTCACCTTCCACTCTCACTACGGAAAATGTACCCAATTGATTCGGATAGGTACCGGAATAAACGCTGTATATGCAGGTATCAACTGCTTCTTTAATCTGGGCGGACGAAGGATTGTTATATCCGAAAGGCGTACTTAACGACCATGGATAGGAGCGATAGTTACGGCTTGAAAGTGCAAATCCCGTATGTGTGCCGTCGGCATTTTTCTTTACATTAAACGTAATGCTGCCATTATGAAACGCTTTCGATGAAAAAGCCGCATCCGGTATTTTATGCGTATGTGGAGTAAGTTCCAGTTCATTAAATATCACATCGTTCGGGTACTCGATGGAACTGTCTTTTACTTCATCCGAGCAGGCTCCCGTCAAGAATAATAATGCTATCAAAAGCATCGAAATATATTTGTTTATTTTCATTGTTTCTTCTTTTTTTAAGTTTATCAGACTATTTATTTTTATGACTGTTCGCTATTTTACCCCCAACCCCCTAAAGGGGGCTTTTAGAGCCTGCGAACTTACATGTTTTTGCTACACCAAAGTCCCCTTTAGGGGATTTAGGGGTAATTTTGCGGATAATCAATTTATTTTTGTAAAGGATTTTGTTCCGCAGCAGGATTCACTAAAAGTTCAGCATTTGGAATCGGCCATTGCAAGCGTTCGTATTCCAGTGAAAAGCCTTTAATGGCTTCAATATAGGGATGACCGTTTTTTTGGAATCTTACGGAAGCGAAAAATTCCGATCCGTTTTCCAAAAGGAGTTCTTTAACATATTCCTGGAAAATAATGTCATAAAGTTCATCCAACGATGTCGGAACCGGAATAGCCGGCAGTACGGGATTGGTTCTTTTAGAACGCATGACATTGATCGGAGCGATAGCATTGGCTAAGGGAGCGCCTGTCCGGGCCAATAATTCCGCTTGTATAATATACAATTCGGGCAAACGTAAATAATAGGTGGCATACTTTTCATCAATTGGCTCCTGCCTTCCTCCAATACTTCCCTTCCTGTATATCTTCGTCCAGGTATAGCAATACGTATCATCCCAGGTTTCCGCCTTGCGAGCCAGTCCGGTTACAATTTTATAACGGGGATCGGGAATAATCCAATCCGTTCCGTAGCGGAGACCGCAGGGAGGCGGGTCGATAAGCGGCAGTCCGGTTTGTGGATTCAAATTGGTATATGCCCCCACTTGACCGATGCCATAAGTTGTCCAATAACCGCCGTTGGTGGTTCTGCTGGCGCCATCTTCCAAGTAGCGAACAAAAATATGTTCGTTGGAATCCCACGATTTCGCGAAAGTTTCTTTCATGTCCGATTCCATTTTGATGGGTGTTGCCGGAATATCCGTATTCAATATTTCATTTACCAAACTCAGAGCGGCTTGTAAATCCGCCGTATTGTTGCGGAGCGTTCCTCGATTGAGCAATAATTTTACTTTTAGTGCTTTACCGAAAATAGCCGATGCCTTCTTGTTGGTGTTAAATGCAGGCATTCCGGCAATTCCTTCGTCCAAGTCTTTCAAGATAAGTTCGTATGATTCACCTACCGTTACACGCGGCAAAGCGGTATTTTGAGCATTGGTAACGTCAGGACGGAAAATGATTCCGTATGGACTGTCATCTTCAGCATACCAGTATCCATAATGCCACAGTTGAATCGCATTCATCCATGCCCGTAATATTTTTGCTTCCGAAATGAGTTGTATTTTTTCTATCGGATCGGGAAATGCAACATCCGAAATACCGGGAATTCCGTTGATAGCTAAATTTGCAGCGTTAACCACACTAAACAGACTGCTCCAAACAGCAGAATTTCCGCCTGAATTTTGTGTATAGGATAAATTAAAGTCTGCGGCGGCAAAATTTATAATACCTGATTTGGAAGTCAGGGCTACATTCAGGGCGCCATTTAGATTGTCGCCCGGACAAATGCGGTAATAAATTCCGTTTACCGAATGAATGGCTTTGTCGCGAGTGGTCATAGCTTCATTCACCGACCAGAGATGACGAGGCGTTTCATCTAAAAAATTGCTACAGGAGGATATGATAATTGAAATCAAAAGTGATATAATAATTTTACTTTTCATAAACATTTTTTATTTAAAAGTGAATTTAAGACCTATATTGTAGGTTTTAGCTGAAGGATAATAGCTGTAGTCCCTTCCTAACGGGCTTGTCATTGAAGTTCCGGTTGAGAAATTGCCTTGCGGGTCAAAACCGGGATAAGATGTCAGGGTAAAGAGATTAGTTGCCTGTAATGAAAATTCGATAGCATCTACCATCGTCCCGGCAAACCAGTTTCGAGGCAAACGATATGTCAAATTCAATGCATTCAACCGCACATAAGAGGCATCGTACAGCCAAAAATCGGAGAAATCGGAATTTCCGCCATCGCCATAATGGGTCATGTTGGGAATAGTAGCATCATACGCGTTTTTCAAAGTAGCGCTGTTTCCGGCTATTTTGTTCGAATGGTTGTAGTTCCCTACATAACCTACGTCTTCGGATGGCATAGCCCAAAAACGTTTATTCCCATAAGAATAAACAAAATTGGCATTGATATTCCAATTCTGATATAGCTGAAGATTAAAATTAAACCCTCCGAAAAGTTTAGGAATACTGCTTCCCAAATCCGTCTTGTCGGCGGTAGTGATTAAATTGTCGCCGTTCGTGTCTTGGATATAAATATCGCCGGCTTGTTCATAATTATTTTTATACATCACCTGACCCCCCGTTACCGTTCTGCCCTTGAGTGCGGACGCTTCTTCCGAAGTTCCGAAAAGTCGTCCGTAAGTTTTGTATCCGTAAAAAATTCCTATTTCCTTGCCTTCTTTAAGGATGGAAGTAGGACTGGTGGAATTGGGAATCGGCAACTCTAATATAGTGCGGTTAAACTTGGTAATGAATGCTTTGTTTCGCGAGCCATTCACGTCAATTGTAAAAAGCACATTCTTGTTTCTAATCAGATCGGCTGCCAATGAAAATTCGAATCCATGCGCTTTTGTCGAAGCGATATTGTCGTTCATATTTGCAAAAGCGGAACTCGGCGGCAAGGGTTGGGAATAGATAAGATAATCAGACGTTTTATCAAAGTATCCGAATGATCCTCTTATCCTTGATTCAAATAGCTCCAACTCCATTGCCAGATCGGTCATGTTGGTATTTTCCCATTGCAATTTCTCGTTACCAATATTACTCGGCACAACAGCCGGTTGTTCCAAATACTGTCCGGAACCTACCAACGTCATCCAGTCGTAATAACCCAAATTTTGCGAACCTGTTTTACCATAACTTCCACGCAGTTTTAAATGGCTTACGTTCTTGCCGATCCATCCTTTTTGCATGAAATTTTCGTTGCTGAGCAACCATCCTACTCCGCCCGAAGGGAAATATCCCCACCGTTTGCCGGGTCCGAATTTGGAGGAGCCGTCAGCACGGAATGTGAAAGTAGCCAAATATTTGTTGCTGTATTTATATTGTACCCGCGCGATTTCGGAAAGGATAGATGACGCATTATACGTTTCGCCCAAGGTGCCTTTTGTTGCGGCTGAACCGAAATTATTCAAAATATCATCGTCCGGAAAATTAGTTGCAGACATGCTGAAGGTTCCCCTTTGGTAACGCTCTATACTTGATGTTATCGATGCGTTAATATCGTGTTCCCCGATTTCATTCGCATACATTAACGTGTTATTCCAAATTTTGGTATCTTCCTTGGCTGCGCTTAAACTTCTGCTCCCGTCATAATTGAATGTGCTTCCTCTGCGTTTGTATTCCAAATTTTGGTAATTGTTGTAATTGATGTTGCCGCCGGTGGTGAATAACAAACCTTTGATGATTGTCCATTCCAATTCTGCCGTGCCGTTGAAACTTTCCCCTGAACCTTTGATTGTGTTTTTCAATGTGGTGTAGGGATTTTCAGTATAGGCGTCGCGGGTAAATAAAGAGCCGTCATCGTCGTAAACGGGAATATCGGGACGGATTTTTTTCAGGACATCCAGCATATAATCTTTATCCGAAGCGCTACGTGTGCTTCCGGAAGTGTTTATTCTGAATTTAATAGCCTTTGATAGACGAGCTTCCAACCGGACTCTTCCACTTGTCAATTTATTGTACCCGGTTTTCACAATTCCTTGTTTGTCGAGATAGCTCAATGAGGCCAGGTAAGATACTGCTTTAGAGCCTCCTCTCAAAGACAAATCGTATTGTTGAGTAAACGGATTTTGTGTCATTTCGTTCATCCAGTTGGTATCTCCGTCGTAATATGCACCCGGTAAAATTTGCAATTTTGATGGGTCAACTTCGCTGGTATTGAGCGCCCAATAGGCCTGCTCATCTAAATACAAGCGGGTAAAATAGTCGAAAACGCCTCGGTTATGTACTTCTTTTCTTGCGGCAAGATCTGCAAAATTGAGATAATCTTTGGCTGTGAAATATTCGTAAGAATTGAAATCCATCTGCGATACACCTACTCGTGTGGAGAATTCAATTACCGGAGTCAGTCCTTCTTTACCGCCTTTGGTGGTTACCACAACCACTCCATTGGCAGCTCGAGAACCGTAAATAGCTGTAGAAGAAGCATCTTTCAATATGTCAATACTTTCTATGTCATTCAAATTAAGCGAATACAGCACATTGGATATGCTTCCCGTCACGCCGACATTGTATTCGGGTATTCCATCGACCACCCACAAGGGTTGATTGTTTCCGGAAAGAGAAGATTGACCGCGAATAATTACGGAAACAGGCGAAGTAGGTGATGCCGACTGAATTTGTACATTAACACCTGCCGCCCGCCCCTGTAATAAACTCGAAACAGTAGAACCGAAAGCCGACGTAGCGATTTCTTTAGGGCCTACATGTGAGATGGAGCCTGTAATGTCCTTCACCTTTTGAGTACTTCCGTATCCTATTACAACAAATTCACTCAAATCCATTTGGTTGATTTTCAAAGTGATGTTAAATGTGGATACACCATTTACCGGATATTCCAGTGTTTCATATCCAAGCAACGAAATTACCAATACGGCATCCGAAGGGATATTGTTCAATACAAAACGTCCATTCTCATCGGTAACTGTCCCTACCTGGGGATTCCCTTTCAGTTTAACGATAACTCCGATAAGCGGAAGATCTGCTTCATCCGAAACCACTCCGGATATAGCTATACCTGTGACCGGAGGAGAAGAGGATGTTCTGAGAGTTCTTCCTCTATTTTCCTGGGAAAAACTCTCGGAAGGATAAAGGAAACTCAAGATCAAAAACCACAGCGACACATTCAATAAGCGACGCCAATAAAAGATAATAAAATTAGAATTAGACTTCTTCATAATCATCAATGAAATTTATATTTATGTATATCAATCAGAGCGCAAAAGTAAAGCCCGGTTGAATTTAACCTGCATTGCAATTATCCGGAACGAAATTTTCCATTAACTTTTTTGATTTTTATATTATACATATTATAACACTATATGTTTTTGAACAAAAATCCATCTAATTCTTATTTTTGAAAACAAAAGTTATTAATAATATGCTTTTTATAAATAAAAGGAAAAATAATCCCGGTTTGGGCGCAAAAATATGATATTTTTCGCAAATAAACAAATTTTAAGATAAAAAACAATCTTTTTCATCTTTATATAAATTTTTTAAAATTTTATTTTGGAACAAAAGTAATGCCCTTCCCTAAATCCGACAATACCATGAGTAGGGTATTTTTTTTAATATCTTGGAGTCGCATCCTTCCAACATCATCGACGCGGTATCCCTGTTTTCGTGTAAAACTGCAATTTACACCAAGTGCACAACTAAAAAAACAATGGGTTATAATTCTTTCTGTTTTTCAAGATGAAGATAAAAATACTTTTTCTTGATGACAATGTAAATTATTGATAATAAAATAATTATAGTAATAAAATAGACATATTGATGTTTGAAGAAAACGAAAAACCCAATTGCAATTATGCCTTGCAAAAGTCCATACATTATCGAAACAACCAACTGCGGAATTTTCAGTTCGTTAGCCAAAAGTTGATAGAGGTGTTTGCGGTGCGCCTCAAAAATATTTTCTTTCAAAATCAAGCGATGAATGACTGTCAG
>BNTV01000083.1 GCA_025996865.1 Bacteroidia bacterium | reverse complement strand
ATTACGACGAGATGTCGCACAAGGAAATCGCTGAAACCATGAATATTTCAGTCCGGACAGTCGAAACGCACATCCGGCAGGCAATACTGTTTCTTCGTAAAGATTTACGCCATATATTGATGTTGATATGTTTGATTGAACAGTGTTAAGAATTTTTTTTCATTTTGACTACGTAGTACGGTGTATGATAGTTGTCGTGCATATAACGTAGAAAAAATAAAAATGAACGAAGAATTATTAATATGTTTTCTGAAGCGCCGGTGTACTCCGCTTGAGTTCAAGCAGGTGGAAGAATGGGTGTGCGCCGACAAGTCCAATGCTGCATGTCTTTTTGAGATGGAAAGCGTGTGGGCCTTGAAAGACGAAATGAAATATTCGAACGAGAAGGAAATAAGAGAAGCATGGCAGCGTTTTCAATCCGGAATAATACGGCAGGAAAAAGTTGTTTCGCTTGAACGCGAAGCGAAAAAGACGACAATATGGAAAACTTTCCGCCGGTATGCTGCCGTCATTGCAGTGTTCATGCTGATTTCGTCCGGAGTTTATTTCTATAAAAATTCACCGCATCGTAAAAATCATATAATTCTGGCGGAAACTGCTGTAAAACAAAGAATTATGCTGACGCTTCCGGACAGTACGAAGGTCTGGTTGAATGCACAGAGTCAACTTAAATATCCGTCGAATTTTTCCCGAAAAAACAGAGAAGTTTATTTGACGGGGGAAGGCTATTTTGAAGTAACAAGCAATGTGAAAAAACCATTTATAGTTCATTCCGAAGCGCTCAATATCAAAGTTTTGGGTACGAAGTTCGACATGAGAGCATATCCTGAAGAAACATCAAGTGTTACATTGACGGAAGGCAAGGTGGAAGTTTCAATGAACAACGAAAAAGAGCGTGTTACGTTAACCCCGAATCATCAGGCTGTATATTCGATAAATGCCGGACTGGAGGTAAGGGAAGTTAATCCGCAAGAATATCTGTCGTGGATTGACGGAGAATTACATTTTGTCAACAAGCCGCTTTCTGTTATAGCGAAAGAGTTGGAGAGGCGTTTCGGAGTAGAGATTCATTTTGCAGATCCCCGTTTGGCAAAAAACATTTTTACATGTCACTTTCAGGAAGATGTATCATTGATACAGATTCTTGATTTTTTAAAAAAGACACAGCGTTTTAATTATGAAATAAAAGAAAAAAATATATTAATTATTTAAAATACATGAAAAATTATGAAAGAACAGTTGAGAATTTTATTTATCATGAAATGGATTCTTTTATTTTTGATTGCAGGCGTTCTACAATGTGGAGCGGCATCCAATCAGAACTTGAAAATTACCCTGAAAATGGAAAACAAAACCGTTCAGGAAATCCTGTCTGAAATCGAATCCAAGAGTGGCGTTTATTTTACCTACAATCCGGAGCAGATCAATGTAGCGCGTAAAACTTCAATCAAGGTTGACAATCAACCGGTAGAGGAAGTGTTAAACCGTCTGTTTGCCGGAGAAAACGTAAAATATTCGGTAAACGACAAACACATTGTGATTTACAGGGAGAGCAAAGGCGCTTCCACAAATTCACAGCAACAGTCCGGCGGCGTGCGTGTTACCGGAAAAGTTACAGACAACTTCAATGCGGAAATTCCCGGCGCTTTGATCAGCGTGCGAGGCCATTCAACTTTAGGAACCACAACCGATGCCAACGGCGAGTTTTCCATTACGGTACCGGGCGATACCTGCGTGTTGCGCGTTTCCTTTATCGGCTACAAAACCGAAGAAATAACCATCGGCAAGTCAAGAATTTTTTCGATAACCTTGAAAGAGGCAGAGACAATGCTTGACGAAGTAACGATTGTTGCGTTCGGCAAGCAGAAGAAAGAAAGCGTGGTAGCCTCCATTGCGACTATTAATACCAAGGACTTGAAAGTGCCGAGCAGCAACATGTCCACAGCGCTTGCAGGACGTATTGCAGGTATGGTTTCCTATCAGACGAGTGGTGAACCCGGACAGGACGACGCCAGCTTCTTCGTGCGCGGCGTTACCTCGCTCACTTATGCCAGCGGGCCGCTTATCCTGATTGACGGAGTAGAAATGACATCGTCCGATCTTTCCCGTATGCAGCCCGATGATATTGCCAGTTTTTCCATCATGAAAGATGCCACGGCAACGGCTTTGTATGGTGCACGCGGCGCAAACGGCGTCATCCTGATTACCACCAAAGAAGGACGTGAAGGTGCAACTACCGTATCTTTCAGAACAGAGACTTCCGTATCCATGCCGACCTATAAAGTTAAGTTTGCCGACCCGATCACTTACATGCGATTGAACAACGAGGCGGTGTTGACGAGAGATCCAAGAGGCAATGTGCCCTACTCGCAGGAAAAGATTGACAACACTATGGATCCGAACAGGAATCAATACGTATATCCCGCCAATGACTGGTATGACATGCTGATGGAAGACCAGACCTTTAATTACCGCGCTAATCTGAATGTAAGCGGAGGCGGAAAAGTAGCCAGATATTATGTGGCGGCAACACTTAATCAGGACAATGGGAACCTGAAAGTGGACAGGCAGAACAACTTTAACAACAACATTGACCTGAAAAAATACCTTTTGCGGTCGAATGTCAATATCAATCTGACCAAAACCACGGAAGCCATTGTGCGTTTGTCAGGTACTTTTGACGATTATCAAGGGCCTTTGGACGGAGGCGATGCGCTATACAAGAAAATAGTACGGTCCGATCCCGTCATGTTTGCCCCCAAGTATGCACCGGACAAAGTAACCGCTTATACGCACCATATTTTATTTGGAAATGCCGAAACAGCCAATTACATCAACCCGTATGCCGATATGGTGAAAGGATACAAGGATTATAACAAATCCCAGATGATGGCCCAGTTTGAGTTAAAACAGAATTTCGATTTTATAACTCCCGGATTAGCTGCCAGGGCATTGTATTCAACCAACCGATACTCGTTTCATTCTGTAAAGAGGCAGTACAAACCGTACTATTATTCAATTGCTGCCTACGACAGGCCAACAGACACATACATACTGCAATGGCTGAACAATGGGACGGGACAAGCCGAAGAATGGCTGAGATTTTCAGAAGACCCCAGAGAAATCAAGACCACCAATTACACCGAAGCGGCGGTAATCTATGACCGGACATTTGCCGATAAACATGCCGTAAGCGGTTTATTGGTATTTACCATGCGGAATTATTCGGAAGCCAACGCTTCGAATTTCGAATTATCGTTGCCACACCGGAATATGGGCGTTTCGGGCAGAGCGACTTATGCTTACGACAGCCGGTATTTTTCTGAGTTTAACTTTGGATACAACGGTTCGGAACGGTTTGCCAAGAATGAGCGTTTCGGTTTTTTTCCTTCCATCGGCTTCGGTTGGGTCGTCTCCAACGAAAGATTCTGGGCGGAAAAGTTAAGACTTGACCGGATTATGCCTAAACTGAAATTCAAGGGAACTTATGGATTGGTTGGAAACGATGCCATCGGAGAGGCTGACGATCGCTTCTTTTATTTATCACGAGTGTTAATGGGTACTGATTCCGGAAGGTCTTTTTCATACGGATATGATTTCAATCAGACACACTATGGCGTTGCTGTTGAAAGATACGCCAATGACATGATTACATGGGAAACCGCAAGGAAAATGAATCTGGGATTGGAAATGAACCTGTTTGGCAAACTGGATTTTATTTTCGATTACTATACCGAAAAAAGAGCGGGGATATTGCTGGACAGGTCGTATGTGCCTGCCACCATGGGATTGAATGCTACGCCTCAAGCCAACCTCGGCAAAGCAAAAGGAAGCGGAATAGATTTTTCTGTTGATTATCAGCACTATTTCAATAAGGATTTATGGGTTACAGGAAGGATGAATTTCACTTATGCCACCACCAAATATACCGAATATGAAGAAATTGATTATTCCGCTACCCCTTGGAGATCCAGAATCGGGCAACCTGTTTCGCAACAATTCGGGTATGTGGCAGAACGTTTGTTCGTTGACGATTACGAAGTACGCAACTCGCCCTCTCAGAATTTCAACGACAATCGGGGAATTATGGGTGGCGACATCAAGTACAAAGATATTGACGGAGACGGTCAGATTACGGATTTGGACAAAGTACCCATCGGATTCCCTACCGAGCCGCAGATTATATACGGTTTCGGATTATCGGCAGGGTATAAAGGGCTGGACTTTTCGTTTTTCTTTCAGGGTCTTGGTCAGCGTTCTTTTTGGATCAATACGGCAACACAAGCGAATACCGGTTCGCAACCTTCAACCTATCCCTTTGTGGATACGGATGCTGATGGGAATATTCGTTCCAAGAATGCACTGTTGCAGGTCTATGCCGATAATCACTGGTCGGAAGACAATCGTAATCTGTATGCACTGTGGCCGCGACTTTCCGACCAGATCGTCAACAACAACACACAAACCAGCACATGGTTTATGCGGAATGGATCTTTTCTGCGTCTGAAATCAGCCGAACTGGGATACACCGCCCCGGAACGGGTTACCAATAAAATCAAGATGAAAACTTTCCGCGTTTATATCAGTGGAACCAATCTGCTCACGTTTAGCCAATTTAAACTGTGGGATCCGGAAATGGCTGGTAACGGGTTGGGATACCCGCTGCAAAAAGTTTACAATCTTGGATTACAATTCACCTTTTAAAATTGTCAGAACCATGATTTTAATATGATTAATTTGATTATCATGATAAAAAATATAAAAAACATGAAAAATAAGAAAATGAAAAATATTTATAAAAGATGCATAATCTTGGCAATGTGTATCTTGCCGGCGTGTGACAGTTATCTGGACATTGTGCCGGACAACATAGCGACGATTGATTATGCTTTTCGCGACAGGGCAGGCGCCGAATCTTATCTTGCCACTTGTTATACTTTCATGCCTCAAATAGGCGATCCCCGGTATGATCCGGGGATTATGGGCGGCGATGACACTTGGTCGTTAGTCGATTCATGGTCCAATAACGTGACGGGAAATTTTAATTGTTTCAACATTAAAATCAATCAGAACAGCAATTCTCCTTATGTAAATCACTGGGAAGGACAAAACCAGGGAAGAGGATTGTACAGAGCGATCAGAGATTGCAATATTTTTCTGGAAAACATTGATCATGTAGGCCCGGATTTGACTGAACCTGAAAAGATACGCTGGGTAGCCGAAGTAAAGTTTTTGAAAGCCTATTACCATTATCATCTGTTGCGGGCTTATGGTCCGATACCTTTAATCAAGGAGAATCTGCCTGTTGATGCAGGTATTTTCGAATCAAAGGTATATCGTGACAAATTTGACGATTGCGTGGACTATATCGTGCAATTGATTGATGAAGCGGTTCCCGATCTTCCACCGGTCATCTACGATATTACCACCGAGTTACGAAGGATTACACAACCCATCGCCTTGTCTATCAAAGCCGAAATATTGGTTTTGGCGGCAAGCCCGTTGTTCAATAACAATCCCGACTATTCAGGAATGGTGGACAACAGGGGCGTCAACCTTTTTGAAAGCGAACTGAGTGCCAAGGACAAATGGGAACGGGCAATGACAGCCTGTAAAAATGCCATCGAAAATATAAACTCAGCAGGCCAATACGGATTGTATGATTTCAGCCAATCCACGTATTATTCAACATACACAGGGATTTCGGACACCAGCAAGTTGGTAATGACATTGAGGTCGGTGGTTACGGATAAATGGAACCGTGAAATTATCTGGGGTACGATAAATAATTATTCACAGACTACTCTACCGCATTTTTTAGTGAGTCATACAACTTTAGCAGCATCTGAGCCTATCATTGGACCTACCATGCGGATGGTGGAACTGTTCTACAGCAACAGGGGAGTGCCTATCAACGAAGACAAGAATTATGATTTTGAAAACCGTTTTCAAATTGAACCGGCTCCTGAAGATCAGCAATACTATATGCTTGTAGATGGTAAGTATCCGATTGCCAAAATTAACATGAACCGCGAACCGAGATTTTATGCCAATCTGGGTTTTGACGGAGGTTATTGGTTAGGTAACGGCAGGAAACTGGATTTCAACCAGACTCCGGCAGATCAGACCGCTTGGGTAACCCGTATGTTGAAAGGCAATGCGTCCGGTAATTATATGGGATTAAGGTATTCCATTACCGGATATCTCATCAAGAAAGGATCGCATGTCGAAACTCAGGTCAATTCGGCAGGTACATCACTGACTACGGTACAAGCCTCCTTCCCCATTATGCGATTGGCAGACTTGTATTTACTGTATGCCGAAGCGCTGAACGAATATCTTGACACGCCAACTCAGGAGGTCTATGATTATGTGGATCTCATCCGGCACCGGGCCGGTTTGGAAGGTGTGGTGGAAAGTTGGGCGAAATATTCGAATATTCCCGATAAACCCACCTCAAAAACAGGCATGCGCGAGATAATCCGGCAGGAACGTATGATTGAACTTGCCTTTGAAGGGAAACGCTTTTGGGATGTCCGTCGGTGGCTGATTGCCGAAACGGAAATGAATAAACCCATCAGGGGTTGGAACATTATGGGAGAAGTCCCCGAAGATTACTACAACGTACTTACTTTACGTCAGATGAGTTTCAGTAAAAGGGAGTATTTGTGGCCTATCAGGCAAGGGGAATTGCTTAAAAACACCAACCTGACACAGAATCCGGGATGGTGAAAGGGAGTTAAGAACTAAAAGTGAAGAGTTAAGAACTAAAAGTTAAAAATTAAAAGTGTATGAAAAATATTATTAAACAGTCGATTGTCGCTGTATTTATCTGCTGTCTTCTGTTTTCGGCTTGCTCGGAAGACTCTATCGGACAATACCCGATTGACAGTACGCCGCCAAGGCCGATAAGTAATCCAAAAGTAACCAACTTTTCCGGCGGGGCTACAATCACTTACGACCTGCCGGACGAAACAGACCTTTTGTATGTGCGGGCGCAATTTACGTTGCCGAATGGAAAAAAACAGGACATCAGAGTGTCTTCTTTTTCCAATGTGCTTACGATAAAAGGGTTCGCCCGTTCTCAGGAATACAAATTGTCGTTAGTGGCCGTTGATCGGAGCCAGAATGAATCCACGCCGGTTGAAGTCGTCATTCAACCCAATGACGCCATCATTTATGACCTCATACGAAGTCTGGAATATGAAACAGCCCGCGGCGGATTTAAAGTGAAATGGGAAAATGCCATACAGGAAGAAGTTACCGTTACGTTCTTGAAGAAGAATCAGGCAGGTCAATTTGAATTGTTGGACGTCTTTTATACTGCCGAACAAAATGCACAAAGGGCTATTCGGGGGCAGGATGCCGTACCGACTACTTTTGCCGTATTCGTCAAGGATACGTACAATAATTATACCGATACGATGGAGTTTTCACTTGAACCTTTGTATGAACAGATGATTGACAATAAGAAATTTATCGCCATGCCGAAGTTGCCTTCATTCACACTGCACGGTTGGAGCAATCAAAATCTGAACGTAATATGGGATGACGTTTTGGTTGCTGGCGCCGTAAGCGGACAGGTGTATTACATCACGGCCAGCGACATCAATGCGTATTTTACCATGGATTTGGGTGTTAAAGTAAAATTGTCCAGATTCAGGATGTGGGGCCGATCGGATTATTATTTCAGGTTACACAATCCTTATGATTTTTACCTGATGGGTACCAATGATTTGGCGGTGGCACAAAATTCAGCCAGCACAGACGAACAATGGGGCGGACCGCTGATCAATTGTATTTCGCACCGTCCGTCAGGATTGGGTTCCGACGAACCTGCAACAGGCGAAGATTTATCTTATGCTCAGGCAGGAGAAGAATTTGAATTTACAGGCGACGAGCCGGCTGTGCGTTATATCCGGTTCAGGGTAAGAAGAACTTGGGGCGGAAGCAACGGTTTGCATGTTGCTGAATTAAGATTTTGGGGCGAACCGATAAATGAGTAATAAATTAATAAAAAAACAAATTAATCACATGAAAAATTTCATTTTCTTGATTTGCATTATTCTCTTGGTCGGTTGTGCCGAGATGAACGATAAGCACGATGAATTTCTTGCCAGAGGCGAGACGGTTTACATCGGGAAAGTAGATTCGGTGCAAGCCTTTCCGGGAAAAGAAAGGTTGCTGCTAAAGTATTGGATCAGCGACCCACGCGCAAAAAACGTGACGGTCTATTGGGGTGTCAATGACGTTTATTCCAAAGTATTGCCCGTAACACAACATGCGCCCGGAGAAGCATTGGAAGAGATTTTCAGCGCAGCAGACGGTCTGACGGAAGGTAATTATACGTTCCATTGGGTTTCATCCGACCTCAATGGAAATAAATCCATGGTGTTCGAATCACTCGCAAGCATATATGGTAGTCTTTATCAGGAGAGACTGCTCAACAGAAGAATTGTTGAAACCATTCCCGCCGACAACGGCGATTTGGGCATCACACTGGCAGGCTCCTCTTCAAGTGAAGAAATCGGCATTGAACTGTTTTATACGCAAACGGACGGCACTGAAAAAACGGACTATTATCCGCAAGCGGGAACATCGCTTACCTTATTGGCTGTGGATTATACCAAAGGAGTTCGTTACCGGACTTTGTACAAGCCGTCGCCCACCGCCATTGACACATTTTATGCCAATACCTCCAGTGTGGCGATCACTAAAGTAACCAATGTGTTGCTGAAAAAACCGGTAACGGCAAGCCATACCAACGACAATAGTAATGCCACGTTCGCGCCGGAAAATGCGGTGGACGGAGTTCGCCACTACGCCCCCAACAACAGATGGGTATCCACCAACGGAGGATTTCCGCAATACATGGAAATAGATTTGCAAGGAGAATATACCATCAGCAGTTTCAAGATGTGGAACGGAAATAATAGCTATAGCAATCCTATCGGAAAGTTTGAGTTACAGGCATGGATTGATGGTAACTGGGTAAATGTCCATTCCGTCACAGGCAATACAGACCCAACCTATGGCGCCGATTTTGAGCCTGTTGCTACTACAAAGGTGCGCTTTCAGGCTTACAATGAGGTAAGGTTGTACGAACTCGAAGTGTATAGTATCATCAAATACTAAATATTAGACATCGTTTTATAAAATATTGAATATTATGATTAACAGAAGAGATTTTATTAAAAGTTCCGTTCTCGGAGTTGGGTTGATAGGAAGCGGCAGATTGCCCGTGAGCGCGGTCATAAACAAATCCGGCGCATTGCCTGTGAATGTGTTCATGAATGAATCCGGCGCAAAAACAGCGCATTGCCTCTTGCCGGCGCACAAGTTGTCGTTCCTTGCTTCTGTTGATGTGCTGGTCATCGGTGGGTCTTCCGGCGCCGTTGCAGCAGCTGCGGAAGCGGCACAAAACGGCGCGTCTGTGTTTCTTGCTGCTCCCATGCCCTACCTGGGCGAGGACATTTGCGGCAGGTTTCGTTTATGGCTCGACAGCGTAATGCCGGAACATCCGTTAGCCAAAGCCATCTACAACGGCGACACGCCGACGCCGCTGCATGTGAAAACTGTGTTGGAAGACGAATTACTGCGATGGAACATACCGTTTCTTTATTGCAGCTACTTTGCCGGACTTTTGTATGACGGAGCAGGCAACATCGGTGGCGGAATGATTGTCAACCGCTCCGGATGCCAGGGGATACAGGCAAAAACCGTAATAGATGCCACTTTGGATGCTCAGGTAGTGCGTAGCGCCGATATTCCGCTTCATGGGGACGCAACCGGCAAACAGCAGTATGAATTTACCGTTGTGGGCAATAAAGAAAAACAGGACAGCCGCATCGTTGCATCACACGAGGAAAGCAGCCGGATACGAGTCGGCAAAAAGGAATATACCGCCCGCCGTTATACATTCGAATTTCCCGATGCAGGCAACGATTATGCCGCCTTGTGTAACATTGAGCAACAGATACGGGATATTACGTGGGATGCCGACCAGGTGGACAGTTCCGATCTGCTGGCGTATGTTCCCTCGCAATATGTTTCGGCAGACACGCCCGGATTGTATGTCCTGAACGGTTACGCAGGTCTGTCCAGAGAGGCTGCACGGCAGTTGCTGCAACCTCCGGTATTGATGCTGGCAGGACAGCGCACAGGAAAAGAGGCAGCGATACTGTCCGCGAAAAAGAAGTTTTCGGAACTGTCCAAATTGAACGTACATTCACCCCAAAAACCATATATCAAAGCGCGGGCAAAAGAGATCAGCGCGACGTTACGCCCGGCATATCAAAAGGGAACAGCAGTTATTTCCGGCATCTCGCTTCCCATATTGGGAGAGTATGATATGGTAGTACTTGGCGGAGGCACATCGGGCGCTCCAGCAGGTATCAGTGCTGCACGTCAGGGAATAAAAACGCTGACGCTGGAGTATCTTCACGGGTTGGGAGGATTAACGACAAACGGATTAATCGGCCGTTATTGGGACGGTTTTCGGGAAGGATTTACCGGGGAGGTGGATAACGGCGTATGCGGAATGGCGCCCGCCGACCATCCCCGTCAAAAGAAAAAGTGCAATGAAGAATGGACGTCCGACTGGAAAATGGAATGGTTCAGGCGCGAAACCCGCAAAGCCGGAGGGGAAATCTGGTTTGGCATACTGGGTTGCGGCGCGATAACCGACGGCAAAAAGGTGTGCGGCGTAGTAGTTGCCACGCCTTACGGACGGGGCGTCGTACTGGCTAAAATTGTGGTTGACAGCACCGGCAGTGCGGACATCGCAATAGCCGCCGGCGCAGGATATGATTATACGGGAAAAAAGACACTGGCTGTTCAGGGAGCAGGTTTGGCGAGGCACAACCCCGATGACTTCTACAACAATACGGACTGGACGTTTATTGATGATTCCGACGTATTGGATATATCCCGCGTATTCGTTGCCGCCAAAGCAAAATATGCGGGCACGTACGACATCGGGAAACTGCCTCAGACCAGAGAACGCCGCCGCGTGATTGCCGAACACAACGTATCGGTATTGGACGTAATCAACGGACGGCGCTATCCCGACACTATTTCGTATCATACCAGTTCGTTCGATACGCATGGATATACCATTGATCCTTATTTCATACTGAAACCGCCCGAACGTCGCCACAAGATCTACAATGCCGATGTTCCCCTGCGGACGCTCTTGCCGGAAGGCCTCAACGGCATGGTAGTGACAGGACTTGGCACGGGGGCGCACCGCGATGCCATGCCCATTATCCGGATGCAACCGTGTTTGCAAAATCAGGGGTATGCCGTCGGATACCTTGCTGCTGTTGCCGTGAAAGAAAAAAAAGATGTACGGCAGGTCGATTTGAAGAAAGTACAGCAACATTTGGTGTCCATCGGTAATCTGCCCGAGCGGGTACTCACCGACAGGGACAATTTCCCGTTTTCCGATGACCGTTTTCGGGAAGCGGCTTTGAATCTGTCCGATAACATGACCGGGCTTGAAATATTGCTCACCGACGTGAAAAAAGCCATTCCTTTGTTGAAAGAACAGTTGCGACAAAAGCAGGGTGCTCCCGAAGCGGTCTGTTATGCCCAAACACTGGCGATGTTGGGCGAATCGGATGGCCTCCGGGTGTTGATGGATGAAGTGAACCGCTTTACCGAATGGGACACCGGATGGCCATACACCGGCATGGGTCAGTTTGGTCCCTGCATGAGTCCATTGGACAGCCTGATCATAGCGCTTGGCCATACCCGGAAAAAAGAAGCTCTTCCGGTCATTTCTACCCATGCAAAACGACTGACTGCAGAACGTACTTTTTCCCATTTCCGCGCCGTATGCGTTGCTTTTGAAACCATTGGCAACAGGGAAGCGGCGCCGGTCCTGTACGATTTGCTGCATCAGCCGGACATCCGCACCGATACCCTTGTCAGCTACCGACAAGCGCGAAATACAGTTGATTCCGACACTGTAAACACCGCTGTCCGCAACCGGGCGCTGAAGGAACTGCATCTAGCACGTGCGCTTTACAGATGCGGAGACCGCGACCGGCTGGGTTTGTCCATACTGAAAGCTTATGCCGACGATTTACAGAATCATTATGCCCGTCACGCAAGTGGCGTTATATCGTAAATGTAAAATATAATTATTTTTTAAATTTTAATAAAATGAATTATCGCAGAGAATTCTTAAAAAAGACGGGATTAGCAGCTATGGCTGTTGCAATGGGGCAGGATCTGATGGCAGCCGGAACGAAGCCGGTAACTGAAAAATCGCTCACTTTATCGAAGAAAAAAATATCCGTTGACGACCAATGGGATGTGATTGTAGTTGGCGGCGGTCCCGGAGGCTGCACAGCCGCCATATCAGCAGCGCGCGAAGGTGCGAAAACACTGCTGATTGAAGCAATGGGGCAATTGGGCGGAATGGGAACGTCAGGAATGGTACCTGCCTGGTGTCCGTTCTCAGACAAAGAAAAAATCATTTACCGTGGATTGGCGGAGAAAATATTTAACGAGTCAAAAAAGGGCGTACCTCATGAAAATAAGAACAAATTGGATTGGGTGCACATCAATCCGGAGTATCTGATGACGGTTTATGACAAATTTGTGACGGAATCCGGAGCAAAAGTGCTGTTCTTCTCCCGCCTGGCTTCAGTGGAGATGTCCGCTAACGATACGATTGACGCATTGATAATAGCCAATAAATCAGGACTTACCGCCTTCAAAGCCAAAGTGTACATAGACGCTACGGGCGACGGCGATTTGGCGGCATGGGCCGGGGCAAGTTTCAAGAGAGGTGATGAAAATGGCGTTGTTCAGAGTTCTACCATGTGTTTCTCGTTTGCCAACGTAGATACCTACAATTACGTAAATGGTCCGAACCTGCACACCGGTAACAAGAACAGTCCGGTTTTCGACGCTGTAAAATCGGGTAAATATCCTTTGATTGATACTCATTTCTGCAACAATCTGGTAGGTCCGGACGTGGTGCAGTTCAATGCGGGGCATCTGGTAAACGTGGACAGTACAGATCCGTGGGCATTGTCGCAAGCCATGATAACCGGCCGACAGATAGCGGCGCAGTATCTTGCCGCCATGCAGGAAGTTCAACCCCGTACATTTGGAGGCTCATTTCTGGTCAAGACAGGCAGTTTGCTCGGCGTACGGGACAGCCGACGTATTGAAGGCGACTATATCTTTACCGAAGAGGATTGGGTACAGCGGCGAACTTTTGAAGACGAAATTGGCCGCAACAATTATTATATTGACGTACATAAGGTAAACGGACCTAAGGAAGCTCATTACGGGCATTACGGGAAAGGCGAATCACACGGCATACCTTACCGTTGCCTGACACCTAAAGATTTAAAAAATGTATTGACGGCAGGTCGTTGTATTTCCACCGATGAAGTATCTTTCGGTAGTTTACGAGTAATGCCGCCCTGTTTAGTTACCGGCGAAGCGGCAGGAATGGCGGCAGCCCACGCCATCAAACAGTCGAAAAACGATGTGCACAAAGTCGATGTGCAGTTTCTGCAGAAAAGGCTGAAAGAAGAAGGACAGTATTTCTTATAAAATGGGCAAATATGAATAATTGCAAGAATAATAAAATGAAAAAGTGTTTTGTTTCAGCGCTTGTTCTGTGGTTGGCGGCTTTATGCAGTTGTGTCGGCGTTGTGCAGCGTGAAGTCGATATCTGCATCTACGGCGGGACGGCTTCGGGCGTAATCGCCGCTTACTCCGCGCGGATGACGGGCAAGACCGTTTTGCTTGTCGAACCAAGCAACTATCTCGGTGGAATGACAACGGGCGGACTGGGACAGACCGACATCGGCAACAAATATGCCGTCACCGGACTGGCGCGACTGTTCTACCGGCGCATCGGGACGCATTACGGAAAACTCGAACAGTGGCAGTTTCCGCCAAGCGTCGCCACGAACGAAATCAACCGTTTCATAGCCGACGGCGATGTGGAAACCCTGTTTCTGCACCGCATTGTATCCGCCAAAAAAAAAGGGACGGCTATCCGGCATATCACGCTTGAACACTCCAAAGACGCCTCCGCCCCGCAGGTGGTCGTGAAGGCGAAACAGTTTATTGACTGCTCATACGAAGGCGACTTGATGGCTCGCGCCGGTGTCTCCTATTTTACCGGAAGGGAAAGCAGCGGGATGTTCGACGAGTCCTTGAACGGCGTGCAACTGTCCGTCTGGCACCAGTTCCCGGACAGCATTGATCCCTATCGCATCGAAGGCGATCCTTCGAGCGGCCTTTGCTGGGGTATCAGCGACGCCGCCCTGCAACCGACCGGGTCGGGCGACAGGTGCATCCAAGCGTATAATTTCCGGCTTTGCCTGACAGACAATCCGGCAATACGCCGACCATTTGAAAAGCCGGCTACTTACGACCCCGCAAAATATGAACTCCTTGCGCGGGCTACCCGCAAAATGCCTCCCGACATCAACCTTTACCTTCTATATAGTTCCGGAATGCCCGACTTCAAGTACGACGTGAACAACCGGGGACCTCTTTCGACCGACATGATAGGCATGAACTATGACTATCCCGACGGCGACTATGAAACGCGAGCAAAGATATGGCAGGAACATGTCGAATATACGAAAGGGTTGATGTATTTCATGAGCCATGACGAACGTATTCCCGAAAAGTTGCGTACGAAAGTGAACGAACTGGGCTGGGCGAAGGATGAGTTCGTTGACAACGACAATTTCCCGACGCAACTGTATGTCCGCGAGGCAAGGCGCCTCAACGGCGAATACGTGATGACGCAGCACAACTGCCAGGGCGACAAAACCGTGGACGATGGCGTGGGGCTGGCTGCCTACGGGATGGACTCGCACAACTGCCAGCGGATTGTCGTCAACGGGATGGTTAAAAACGAAGGCGACGTCGAAGTGGGCGGATTCCCGCCCTATCCCGTTTCGTACCGGAGCCTGACCCCAAAGCGTCATGAATGCACCAACCTGCTCGTGCCCGTTTGTGTTTCTTCGACGCATATTGCCTACGGTTCCATCCGCATGGAGCCGGTGTTTATGGTGCTTGGACAATCGGCGGCAGTGGCGGCGTCACTGGCTGTGGACGCCGGATGCGCCGTGCAGGACGTCGATGTCGTCAACCTCCGCCAGATACTGCAGGACAATCCGTACCTCGACGGTTCCACCCCGGAAATCATGGTGGACGATACCGACATTGACGGGATAGATAACGGCGGGCGGTGGGAAAAACGCTTCGGTGCAAACTATAAAACCAGTTTCATGTATTCCACCAATCAACTTTGAATCATGAATAATCGCCGGGAATTTTTTAAAAAGATTGGATTGGGAGTTATGGCTGTTGCAATTGGGTTGAATTTGATGGCTGCCTATACAAAGCCGGAGCCGGAAAAATTAATCACTCAACCGGAGGAAAAAGTATCCGTTGGTGACGAACCACAATCGGTTTACGACTTTCCGGTAACTGTCAAGTTGCCTGCCGTTCTTAACGGTAATCCCGGCGCCGGAAAGCGGGTTCGTATGACAACGCCGGATTGGACGGAAACGAGTGTTTACCATACGCTGTATCTGCCGAAAGACTGGAACCGGAATGCCAAATTGCCGGTAATTGTTGAATATGCCGGTAACGGCGGATACATAAAAGGACTTGATGTTTCCCATGGAACAGTTGAGGATTGCTGTCTCGGTTACGGGTTGACTTCCGGTTCCGGCGCCATCTGGATCACAATGCCCTTCGTCGAAGTCAAAAATGGACTTAAACAAAATTGTACAGTTTGGTGGGGAGATATTGAAGAAACAAAGCGATATTGTACGGAAACGGTTCGAGATGTCTGCGAACAGTTCGGCGGCGATCCGAACCGGGTCATTCTTGCCGGTTTCTCTCGCGGCGCTATTGCCTGTTTCTATATTGGACTTCATGACGATCAAATTGCCGGTCTTTGGTCGGGCTTTTTCTGTCACAGCCATTTGGATGGCGTTAGAGAAAATTGGGGCTATCCCGGAGCGGATCGCGCTTCGGCATTGATTCGTCTGAAGCGGCTTGGCAATCGTCCCGTTTGGATTTCGCAGGAAAATACGACCGATGACATACAACAATATTTGAAAGAAACCGGTGTAACCGGTCGGTTTACTTTTGCAAGCTTGCCGTATCCGAATCACACCATTCAATGGATTTTGCGAGACCTGCCGATTCGCTTGGAGGCGATCAATTGGTGGAACAGCAAAAATATACAGGCGCAGCATAGATACGAAAACGATTTCAAAACTGTTGAAATAATATGAAGAAATTTTTTTTATAATTTATAAAGACACCATTTTGTTCTAGTTCACATAATTGTTCAATGTTCAATGTTTATTGGGTAAAATCGTTTAATTGTAGTTATCTTTGCAAACAAAATTCATAAAAGATGGAAGCAAATAAATACAAACGCCTGCCTTACGGCAATTCAAATTTTGAAAGGCTAATAGAAGAAAATTATGCCTACGTGGATAAAACGCATTTTATCGAGATGCTGGAAAAAGAAAACAATACATACTTGTTTTTCACCCGTCCCCGCAAGTTTGGCAAAAGTCTGTTTTTCTCCATGCTGTCGCATTATTACGATATCAACCGCGCCGGCAAATTTGAACAATTATTTGGCGATTTGTATATCGGCAAGCATCCCACGCCGAAGCATAACAGTATGGTGGTGTTAAATTTGGATTTTTCGGGCTTGGATACTACAAGTGAGCAAGGGTTTCAACTTTCCTTTACCGGAAATATTCGCCAATCGGTGCTTATTTGTTTGGAGAGGCATAAGGATTGCATTCCCAATATAAGAGAGTTTTTTCAGGAATGTAAGGGACAAGAATCCATTGCCGAAATGTTGAATATCGCATTCAGGGCTGCTGAATCCATTGGCTGTAAAGTTTTTGTCATTATTGACGAATACGACCATTTTGCCAACGATTTGATTGCTTTGGGGACAAGTTCGGGCGATAATGTTTATCGCAAAATCATTCGCGCCAATGGTTTGGTGCGCGATTTTTACGAAACGCTGAAAACAGGCAGCAAAACATTTATCGACCGCATCATGCTTACCGGTATTATGCCTATTATGCTCGACGACCTGACGAGTGGGTTTAATATTTCCAATAATTTGTCGCTTAAATCACAGTACAATGAAATGCTGGGATTTACGAAGGAAGAAGTAGAGTGGCTTATGGAAATGGGAGGAGTTGATAAATCGCTGATTGATATAGATATAGATTTCTATTATAATGGATACCTTTTTCATGAAAAAGGGAAACACCGGGTATATAATCCTTCGATGATGCTGTATTATTTCGATATGGTTACGACCACAGAGGGGGGGACTAAATACATTATTGATGATAATCTGAAGACCGATTACGGACGTTTGCGGACATTGATAGCGAACGGAACGAACAGTGAGCAATTGTTGGAAATTACTGAAAATAATCGTATTCTTTCAACGGTACATCCTAAATTTTCCATAGATGAACTGCACAATAGCGAGAATTTCACTTCGTTGATGTATTATCTGGGTTTGCTGACCATTGAAAAAGCCGAGTACGAACACGTCTGGTTGAAAATACCCAATTATTCCATTCGAACAATCTATTGGGAATACATTCTCAAGCTGTCTCGCGACAGGAGTAAGGACATCATGATTGACAATGCCCGTCAGATGAGAGGTATGAGTGATTTAGCATTAAAGGGCGATCCGAAGCCGTTTTTGGACTATATGAGCGAAAACTTCATCAGCAAGTTGTCGAACCGGGATTTGGAGAACTGTGACGAAAAATACCTCAAAGTCCTCCTGTTGTACAGCCTGAATCAAAGCCGTTTGTTTACCCCCATTTCCGAAATGGAAATATCTACGGGCTATGCGGATATTTACTTGAAACGAAGTCATTTGTATCCTGATATTCCTTGGGAGTGGATTTGGGAAATCAAATACGTCAAAAAATCGAATGTAAAATCAATAGAAGCAAAACGCGACGAAGCCCACGCTCAATTAGAGAAATACCGTAATTCGCATCTGTTTGCAGGACGTCCGGACGTCCGTTATCTGTCGGTGATATTCATTGGCAAAGACAAGTACGAAATAATTGAAAATTGAGAATTAAATAATACGGAGAAAATCAAGAAAAAATCATAGATAAACGTATTGGAACAAAAAAGCGACAAACATTGCCGCGTTTTCAGCTCGAAGGAAAAACATATTTGTGATGGTTTAGAGTTCTAAAAAGAGTGGAACAGCTAAAATTAATGATTTCAAATTTATATTTTTTCATCTCGAACCGCTGATATTTGTCACAAAAATTTTCGGTATCAGATTTAATTTGTATTTTTGTAGCACAATTTTATTAATTATAAATGAAAAGATTATGGCTATAACGATGCAGAATATTTATTTGAATGTTCCTCAAACGGAAGTTGGATTTATCATGACTTTGGCAGAGAAAATGGGTTGGGAGGTAGAAACCAAAGCGGAAATACGTTGGAGATGATGATGTTGCAGACACATTCAATACCGGCGACAAAGATTTGTTAGCATTGGGAACTCACAATCAGACAAAAATCGTAACTTATAATGATTTTAAATCAATTTAATACTTATATGAAAATACGAGTAAGTTTTATTTTCTTTTTTTATTGTGCTTTTATCACAGGCACATCTGCCGCCGATCTTTTTGTCGAGGCGGAAAGTTTTAAGAATAAAGGCGGTTGGGCGGTTGACCAGCAGTTTATGGATTTGATGGGGTCGCCTTACCTGATAGCGCATGGAATGGGAGTTCCGGTAGAAACGGCTTCGACGCGGGTTACTTTCCCGGAAGCAGGTACATACTATGTATATGTGCGTACCTATAACTGGACTTCCCCCTGGAAAAATGCGGAAGGACCGGGTAAATTCAAACTGTCGGTCAATGGCAAACAACTATCCGTCGTACTGGGAATTAAAGGCTTCGAATGGATGTGGCAGGAAGCGGGAAAAGTCTCCATAAAAAACGAACAGGCTACGCTGGCGCTGCATGACCTTACCGGTTTTGACGGACGCTGTGACGCGATTTATTTCACAACCGAACAGGGAGCAGTACCGCCTTCCGGTGTGAACGCACTGGAAACCTTCCGGCGGAAAGCCCTGCAACTGCCCGACACGCCTCCGACGGCAGGAACTTACGATTTGGTCGTGGTAGGCGGCGGCATTGCAGGCATCAGTGCGGCAATATCTGCCGCCCGTCTGGGTTGTAAAGTGGCGTTGATTAACGACCGCCCGGTGCTGGGCGGAAATAACAGTTCGGAGATACGTGTCCATCTGGGCGGACGGATTGAAGCCGCCCCTTATAAAGAACTGGGTAATCTGCAAAAAGAATTTGGCCCCAGCCGTGGCGGAAACGCGCAACCGGCCGCTCATTACGAAGATGATAAAAAAGCGGAAGCCGTAGCCAAAGAAAAAAACATCACGCTGTTTTCCAACTATCGCGCATCAGGTGTCGAAATGGACGGACAGAAGATTCGTGCCGTCATCGCCGGACACATTGAAAACGGAACGGAACAGCGATTCTGCGCACCGGTCTTCGCCGATTGTACGGGCGATGGCACGGTGGGTTACCTGGCCGGTGCCGACTACCGCATGGGACGCGAATCGCGCAGTGAATTTGGCGAGACCACCGCGCCCGAAATTGCCGACAAAATGACCATGGGCGCTTCCGTTCAATGGTATTCGGTTGATAACGGTTCATCATCAGGTTTTCCCTTTTTCAACTACGGCGTTACGTTCAACGACAAAAGCTGCGAAAAAGTCACGATGGGAGAATGGACCTGGGAAACCGGCATGAACGTTGACCAGATTAAAGATTTTGAACGTATTCGCGATTACGGTCTGATGGTTGTCTATTCCAACTGGAGTTATCTGAAAAACAGTCTGAAAGAAAACAGTCAGTTCCGGAACCTGAAACTCGGTTGGGTTGCGTATGTATCGGGCAAACGGGAATCTCGCCGTCTGATGGGCGATTACATTATGAAAGAGGACGATATCCGCAAATATGTTGCGCACGAAGACGGAACAGCCTCAACGACCTGGTCGATAGACTTGCATTATCCCGACCCGCAGAACACGGAAAACTTCCCCGGCGCCGAGTTTAAATCCATTGCCAGGCATATCAACATTTACCCCTACCCGATTCCCTACCGCTGTCTGTATTCGCGGAACATAGACAATCTGTTTATGGCCGGTCGCAATATCAGCGTGACGCACGTCGCTCTGGGTACGGTACGGGTGATGCGCACCACCGGTATGATGGGCGAAGTTGTTGGTATGGCCGCTTCCCTGTGCAAGCAATACGGCATACAGCCCCGCGGCGTTTACCGGTCTCATCTGGATGAATTGAAAGCGCTGATGAATAAGGGTGTAGGAGAAACAGGTCTTCCAAACAATCAAACGTACAATGAAGGGGGTCGATTGCCCAAACCACCCGAAATAAAGGACTAAAATAGGTAAAATCGTTTAATGTAGTTATCTTTGCAAACAAAATTCACAAAAGATGCAAACAAATAAATACAAACGCCTGCCTTACGGCAATTCAAATTTTGAAAGGCTAATAGAAGAAAATTATGCCTACGTGGATAAAACGCATTTTATTGAGATGCTGGAAAAAGAAAACAATACATACTTGTTTTTCACCCGTCCCCGCAAGTTTGGCAAAAGTCTGTTTTTCTCCATGTTGTCGCATTATTACGACATCAACCGCGCCGGCAAATTTGAACAATTATTTGGCGATTTGTATATCGGCAAGCATCCCACGCCAAAGCATAACAGTATGGTGGTGTTGAATCTCGATTTTTCAGGATTGAACACCAACAGCGAAGACGATTTCAAAATTTCGTTTTCCGGCAAAATACGTCAGGCAGTGCTTACATGTTTGGAAAAACATGCAGATTATATACCCGATGTGGATAAATACATCAAAGAGGGCGAAGATCAACAATCTATTGCGGACAAGTTGAATGCTGTATTCAGGGCGGCTGATTCAATAGGTTGCAAAGTCTTTGTCATCATTGATGAATACGATCATTTCGCCAATGACCTCATTGCATTAGGCTCCAACACCGGTGATGACACTTATCGCAAAATAATAAGAGCCAACGGTTTGGTGCGCGATTTTTATGAGACCTTGAAAGATGGAAGCAAAACCGCTATCGACCGTATCATCCTCACCGGCATCACGCCCATTATGCTGGACGACCTTACCAGCGGTTTCAATATTTCCAATAATCTGTCGCTAAAAAAACGATACAATGAAATGCTGGGTTTTACACAGGATGAAGTAAATTGGCTGATGGAAGTTGGCGGTGTTGACAAGTCGCTGATTGATATAGATATAGAGTTCTATTATAACGGCTACCTTTTTCATGAAAAAGGCGAACACCGAGTGTATAATCCTTCTATGATGCTGTATTATTTCGATATGGTTACAACTGCAGAAGAAAGCTCTCGATATATTATTGATGAGAATCTAAAGACGGATTACGGACGTTTGCGGACATTGATAGCAAACGGAAAGAACAGCGAGCAATTATTGAAAATTACCAAAGATAATCACATTCTTTCAACGATAAATCCCAAATTTTCCATTGATGAATTGCACAATTCCGAAAATTTCGTTTCCCTGCTGTATTACATGGGTTTGCTTACCATTGAGAAATCCGAATATGGAAG
>BNTV01000082.1 GCA_025996865.1 Bacteroidia bacterium | reverse complement strand
CACTACTTCTCAAATCCTCAAACGATTGTATCCCTATCGGTAATTTCTTCATGACCTTTGGTTTTAAAATACCTACGAAGATAAACAAAATAATTGAAAGCAAAAAGAAATTCTAAATTTTTCAGCGATTGTTAACAACCGCAGAGTTCACTTCGCAGAGTTATAATCCATCCATGTCGGCGGTGGCTTTGATAGCCATCACGCCGGAACTAATTCAACGGAACGCCCCAAAGCGGATGCAATTCGGTAGAAAGTCGATACTTTGGGTTCTGTCCGTCCGGTTTCTACTCTGGAAATATACGACTTATTACTTCCTACTTTATCGGCAAGTTCCGATTGTGTCATACCTGCATCTTTCCGTGCCTGTTCTAAAATTTGTCCGGTATAGTAGGCGTATGCCTCTCTGTTGAAAGCATCCCTTGTAGGCGTTCCTTCTTTGCCGTATTCTTCATCCAGCATATCATTAATGGTAGGGAGTTGTCTGATTTTCTCCCAATTTAATTTTGTCCTGTCAATCATTTTTAATTTCCTCCTTATTAATTATGTTTTCGGCGATTACGATTTGTTTTGCGTAATCGGATTCCGATTTCTTTATAAATCCGTTTAGGAATGAAAAATAAACAACATATAAATGTTTGGAATATACTTGTTTTCAAAATCCCGTTAGAGATATTAGCTCGGTAGAAAACTGTCTTGTCATTCCCGAAAGATTTCATCAATTTCGGATTTATAAGGCATAGCCGGAGCTGTACCCTGTTTTGTGACCGACAGTCCCGCTACCGTACTTGCATATCTCACTGCCGTAAAAAAGTCCATCCCAAAAGAAATGGCGGCAGCCAGTCCGCCGGAGAAAGCGTCTCCCGCACCGGTAGTATCAACTACTTTTCCTGCATTCACTACCCCAATCAGTCTGCCCGACAAACCGTCATAAGCGTAGCAGCCTTTGTCGCCAAGCGTAATCACAACTTTGCCTGCTCCCATACCGATTAAAGTGTTGGCTGCATTTTGCGCGCTGTTTTCATCTGTTACGCTGATACCTGTAATAACCTCCGCTTCCGTTTCATTGGGTGTGATAATATCAACACATTGCATGAATTCTGCCGGAAGTATTCCTGCCGGAGCAGGATTGAGTATGGTCACAATATTGTTTTCTTTTGCAAATTTTAAAATTGCCTGAACCGGTTCATAATTTGTCTCCAACTGGAGTAATACTATGTCGGAATGCCCTACCAACTCCAAAATATCCGGCAACTCTTCTTCTGTAAAATGCTCACATGCCCCACTCACTACTACAATCTCATTTTGTGCCGTAGATTCGTTTACACTGATCAGCGCGGCTCCTGTAGGGTTTTCTTTGTCAATCAGAATGGCATCGACAGACATGTTTTCATTTTTGTAAAATTCCAGTGCCTGTCTGCCAAGCGCATCGTCACCCAGTCTGGTAATAAACGTAACATCAGCCCCTGCACGCTTTGCTGCCACTGCCTGGTTTGAGCCTTTTCCGCCGGGTCCCATCTTGAATGATTTTCCTTTGACAGTCTCACCGGGTTTGGGGAATTTTTCCGTCCGGGCAGTTAAATCCGTCACAAAACTGCCGAATACACAAATTTTTTTTGTCATATATTATACCTCCATTCTATTATAGATTATCATGATTGTAAAGTTTCACGGCTGCCGAGGCTCCTATCCGGTGAACACCCGCAGCGGCAAATGCCTCAAACTGCTCTTTCGTGCGAATACCTCCGGCTGCCTTGATGCGAACATTTTTCCCTGTATGCTTTTTGAACAGTTCAATATCCGCCAACTGCGCTCCGGAAGTACCGAAGCCCGTCGATGTCTTGATGAAATCAGCACCGGCTTCCGTCACACATTCACAAAGTCTTATTTTTTCCTCTTCCGACAGATAGCAGGTCTCAACAATAACTTTCAGTATATTGCTTCCGACAGCTTCTTTTATTGATTTGATTTCTTCGGTAACCAAGCAAAAATCTTTATTCTTTACGTCGCCGAGATTGATAACCATGTCTATTTCCGTTGCGCCGTTTTTGACTGCTTCCACGGCCTCGAAAATCTTTGTTTCCTTTGTACTGTAGCCAAGCGGAAAACCGATAACAGTACAAACCGCAAGTTTGTTTCCGTACTTCTCGCTCACCCTCTTTACATAAGACGGCGGGATGCAAACGGATGCCGTGTTGTACTGTATCGCTTCGCTACAGAGTTGTTCAATATCCGACCATTCGGTTACAGCGCCAAGCGCAGTATGATCCACCAGATTTAACATGTTTTTATGATTCATTTGTATTTTTTTTACATTCCGGCTGCAACAATTAGCCCCAATCCTGCAATGAACAGCGCAAACATGGCATAGAGATAGCCGTTCGTGCCTTCAGGTGCATTTTTAAATTCTTTCCATATCACAACCCCCCAGAAAGCGGAAACTACGATGGCTCCCTGTCCCAGTCCGTAAGAAATGGCTGCGCCTGCTTTACCGGCGGCAATCAGGTTAAGCGCATTGCCAAGCGCCCAAATAAGACCACCCAATATACCAACCAAATGAATACTGAAACCGCCCCTAAAGTATGCTTTGTAACTTACCGGTGCGCCTTCAAATGGTTTTCTCATTACAATCGTATTGAAAATGAAGTTGCTGGCAAGAACGCCGCAGGCAAAAATAACAAAAGCGGTATAAGGCGTCATTTTACCGGCGGCAGGACTGACAAAATTATCCAAATCCATTGAGGCTGCTACAAAACGATAGAAAAACGACATCAACAGACCGGCTGCCAGCGATACTGTAATTCCTTTGGAAGACACAGCCTTTCCCTGTTTTGACAGTTTGTTGTATGCCACGGCATTCAATGCGATAGCGACTGTAACCAGTCCCACGCCGCCGAACAGCAACGCAGGATTGCCTGTTGGCTGACCGATGTAATTGATAATTACACCCAAAACTAATGCCAGCCCGATCCCAACGGGAAATGCCACCGACAATCCGGCAATGGCGATGGCAGCCGACAGGAGAATGTTCGCTGCATTGAAAATAACACCACCCAGAAAAGCGCTGCCGATATTCCCCCATTCAGCCTGTGCCAAATCGGGAATAAAACTGCGCCCTTCATCGCCAATGCTGCCCAGCGTAAAAGCCGAAAGCAACGAAAACAACAGGATTCCGATAACGTAATCCCAATAAAACAACTCGTAACGCCATGTTTTTCCTGCCAGTTTCTGTGTGTTTCCAAACGAACCCCAGCATAACATGGTAATGAAACAAAAAATAATTGCCAGCAGATAGTTATTAACGATAAACATATTCTTTAATTATTAAAATTATTATCGGATTAATTTACCTTTTTTTCCGTTCCCGATACCAAACATTTTTTTACGTCAATTTTCCCGTGTACCACATTGACAAACGGTTTGCCGCCCTTCAGTCCTACATTGCCGAAACCGGTACCGGTCGAAAGAAAAGTGGTAAAGTTATTGCCGATTCTTGAATCAATGTACAAGGTACCCTCCACTGCATCGTAACGCACGCCCGTTAAACCTTCCAGCAATCCATAGCTTGACATTGCCCTTGTGTACCATGCACCCCATTCGTATTCATTGAACGGGTTGCGGATGTGTCCGTCGTAACGTTTGCGGCATGTGCGGACTATTTCAAGTCCTTTCTCCACTTCTCCTTCAAACATCAGATGTGAGGCAACCTGATATTCAATGCCGGTCCACACTTCGTTGCTGTACACGAACGGCAGTTGCGGTTTTCCGCCTTTCGGCCACGAACACAGCAACAGTCCGCCATCGTCGCCCATCGCATAACCGGGTCTTTGCGGATTGGCATGATTCCGCAAATCCGTTCTGAAATTGTATTTGTGCACGGCAAGCAGATGGCTTTTTACCTTTGTCCGGTCAATCGCATCCTGCATTCCGCAAACCCGTGAAATCCATGAACCCAGTACGCCGTCGGACAAACAACCCTTTCCGTACTGATATGTCGGACCTTCCTGTTCCCGCAGGGCTACCTCTTCAACCGAACCGCCGGTCGGGGCAGGCGCCTGAAGGTCTTTCCACCGGATATCCTGAATGAAATATTCTCCGTCGTACAATTTGGTTTCCAAATAGCTTTTGCTTTTGGCAAGCAATGTTTCATATCTTGTCACGTCCTTGCCCAGTGTCTTACCGATAAGCGTTATGGCCTGCAAAGCGCCGGCATAGAAACTTGTACACATCCCGTTGGGTCCCCAGAACCAGATGTCGTAAGTGTTAAAATGCGGTTCTTCCAGTGCGCCGGTTTCTTTCGGGTCCCATGTTTTGATGCAATATTCCATACTTTGCCGGATGTTGGGATACATCGTTCCGATCCATTCCGTATTTCCGGAGATACGCCATTCCCTGTATGCCTTCATGATACCTCCCAACTGTCCGTCGGCTGCCGCCTGTGTGTTGTGGCGCAGGGGGCGAACCGGCAAAGACGACCATACACCCTGATGTCCGTCTTTATTCTGATTGATATAAAATTCGGTTTCCCGCAGTGTTCTTTCCAAAGCCGGAAAAAGGTGCGGTATGGCTTGTGCATAATTCCATACATGGTTGGTTAATTCGCCACCGCTTCCGCTGCCTTCCCATCCCCACAGGCGTCCGTCGTACTGGCGCAGCACCGTGGTCGATTTGATGATGGAAAGGTTGGCCGATACCGCTTCCAGTACTTCTGCAGGAAGGGTGGAGGCATAAAAAGCATCCGTGAATGACAGTGTCCCGGATTTCAGGTCATCGTAGTTTGTCCGCCAGCAGGATACAACCTCTTCGATATTCTTGAATTTACTGCTGTACCATGGGCGGTAAGCATTGGTGAGATCGTATGTACAACAGGTTTTGTCCTCTCCTGCACAACACGAAGATGTGTCGGGTTGGTCGGCTTCGCTTATCTCATCCGAACCGCGTCTCAGATTGGACAGCGGCACATACCACGAGAAATACAACCGGATGGTTCTCGAAGCGCCGGCAGCCAGCTTGAAAGGCACATACAGCGAAGCGCCCGCAGCGCCGGATTCAACAGCTGCGTTTTCCTTGATTATACCTTCGGCGACATCGTTCCATGCTATTGACAACGGATCAAACCAGCCTCCCCTGAACCAGCAGTGGTTTACCTTCGTTTGCGGGTCATCGGTGTAAATGGCAAAATCGGACTGTAGAAAAGGCTTGTCCTCCGAACCGGCTTGCGACAGAATGAATCCGCGCGAAAGCGGTTTGACCGTATAAACGCCTCCATTATCCCGTAAAAAATGATTGCTGTTATAGGAAAAGATACCTTCCACTTCTTTATTGCTCTTATTGTGAAGGGTGTATTCGATGGCTCCCACCGGCAGGCTGGAATTGTCTTCGTCGGAAGGGATAAACGGACTCCATCCTTTCAAGGCAACGGAAACAGGCAGTTTATCGTCTTTCAGCGCTATGTCTGCAAAAGGGAAACGGGCCTGAAAAGACGCTTCCTTGAAACGCGGCAAGCCCCATGTCGTGTAGCCACTGCTGGTTTGGGATCCCGGCATGCCAAATCTCTTCCATAGCGGAGAAGGTCCTTCAATAACTTTTGCGCCGTTTTCAACCCCTTTCAGATATATGGCGGCAAACATCATGGGTTCGTGAAGTAATTCGGGGCTGTGGCGGACGGACATGTTCGATATGGCTCCGGAACCTTCCATGCAAAACATTCCCGCCCCCAGCCCGCCTATCGGGAAAGCGATATAGTCGAGGTTCCTGCCGGAGTAGGACCCGTTAAAGGTATGTTTTTTAGCGTTGTTTTCCTGCCCGTTGGTACATGACGGAAACAATACTCCGGACATCAAAAAAAAAACTGAAGCCATAACGGATTGCCGGATAAAATTGAGACGTGATAATTTATTGGTTGTCATATTATTTAATTAATTTAATTATTTATTGTTATGAGATTTTTCAATTATTTTTCATTGTTTTTAACTGTTATTGTACCTTCGTAAACCGAAGGTAATGTAAACCACACTCTCTGTCAACCATCGTGAATTTGACTTTGTGTTTTCCTGCGTCAAGATATACCGGTGTACCGAGATTAGCCCATAAAGAAATCTTCCAGTCGCTGCCTGAATAGGGAAGTGGAATGGCGCCTGTATAATCCAAAGCGTCAAAGGTTACAATAGCTTTAGAATTGGTTACAGCCGTAGCATACTGACATTCAATATTATACTCACCGGGGTCTTGTACTTCAATGGTATAGGCAAGCCAATCGCCGGGCTGTGCAGATTGTATGTCATTTGGGTAGGATGGACCGCCATAGCCAAAACCGACCAGACAGTCACTATCGCCATTATCTCTCCTGTAGGCACTTCCAGACATATATCGACCGTTTTTAAACCAAGCCTTACCATTTCCGCCATAATCGAAGTCAGCTGCGAGTAGAGTTAATGGCGCAGCGGCAGAAAGAATGTGATGAGTGCCGCGAGGAAACGGCTCCGTCTCATTCAAGTAATTGTCAAACGCTGCCTGAGTCATTGTTTTCAATTCTACATTGCCGTCAAGCCATACCGTATCAATGGCGCCAATCGGCAGTAATTGACAGGAAACGTTTGTCACAGTAGATGCACCCGATTTCAGATTATTCAAAATAAAATTGAGACCCTTGGTTTCTCCGCTTTGTTTGACATCGTCCCTGTCCGTATAGCTGTAACGCACGCTGTATAGCGTATATAATTCGGGCGCCGGTGTTATATTTACGATGCCCGTTGACACAGAAGCGGTAGCTGACGAAGTAAATACCAATGCCTCCCTGTCTGCGGAAGTAAAAGGTTTCTGGCGGACTTCCACAGGTATGGATTTATCGCCCCATTCGTTTTCGGTATAAATGACGAAGCGATACGTGTTAGGAACGGTAAGATTGGTAACGTTCACCCACGAACATACGCTGTCTATCACAAGCCGTACATCGCCGTATTCTACCACCGTCTTTTTTGCTTTAGGCATACGCCGCGCCATCTCAGAGGCAGACAGGCGGATGCTGTCCAAATCAATTTCTACTCTTTCGGTCCCCGATCTTGCTATGACGTATTGCTGTTTGTATGCGGCCGGATACACCGTTCCCGAATCGACCATCTCATTGATGTTGTCGTATATATCGCCGTTGCACGAATACATGGCAGCAACGGCAACGACTAAAATAATCTGTAATTTATACTTTTTCATCTTGTTATTATTTTAAATTATCAAATTAACCACTAATCACTAACCACTATTTACTTGCTTTTCTGCCGTAAAGTGTTATTTCCGCAATCCCTCCAACACTCTCACCCATAGGGTTATAATTAAATCCCGTGACCGGCTCGTACCTGAACCATCGGGTTGGCGGTGTGTAGGTCGGATTGTTGGGGTACATTAAGGCTTCGTCGCCAGCTATAGCCTGACGGATAATGTCGGGAGTACCCATTTCGATAGGAGGTTGCGGAATTCGTACCTGAGTGATGAGTTTCCATTCGCCGACTGTAGCATCGTCATTGCCGTCCCAATAATACATGTTGTATGTCGCCACATTATGACCGGGCAGGTAAAAATAACCTCGCTCGGTGCCTGTCACTGTCCCGGACATTGCTGTAGCGAGGTCCCACATCTGATGGGTACGGATGCGACTTAACTCGTATTTATCACCAAGGTCAATAAAGATTTGCCATGGTTGTGCATTGATATTCCCTATGCCGGGCAGGATATAGGGTAAATTATAGACAGCAAAATTATCCCGGGTACCAAGGGGAGGTATATAATCAATATAACCATCAAGAATCGCTTTTGTTTTTCCTCCATAACAATCTCCGTAACTCATATATTTTCCTCCCATGAGAAAGCCGGGATCGGGAAGTGTCATTTTTCTTTTGTCCAATTGCTCATCGGAAAGCATGTGCAACTCTCCCATATCAATCACTTCGCTTTTGTTGCCGTAAAGGTCTTCAACGCTTACTTTTACGTTGACTGTTTCCTGCGGATTCAGGCCATCGATAAAATACCGCTCGGTAAGTTTTATTGATGAATATACCTGACTCAACGAACGCTTGGTTCCATTATCGGAATAAGTGAAATCCACAAATACGGTAATGTTCTGTTGCAAATCATTTTTCCAGTCAACCACCAGGGCGCTGAAAGCGGGTTTTACGGTTAGCGTTTTCACCACTTTACTGTAAGCGGGTTCTAATGGAAAAAAGGTAACGTCCACGCTTTTTGATTTGTTGCCTGCCATGTCTAAGGCATACAACTGAATGGTATGGGAGAGTGTATCGCCAAAGCCGAACACATCCAAATGAGGCGCTAAAAACGATACGGCAGACTTTATCAATTTACCGTTAGTCGCCGTGAACGAAGCTTCGATACTGGCCAAATCCCTGTCGGCAGGAAGCTGGTAAAAAAGCCTTGCACCGCCGGGAAGCGGCTGTACGCTGTCGAGCACGGGTACACCCGGCGGAGTTTTGTCGTCCGAAGAGATTTCAAACCTGTCTCCCTCCTTGCAGGAATAAAAACCTGCAAAAACAAGAAGCAAAAAAATGGCTGTTTTTATTATATTGTTCATATCTGTTAATTTTTAGTTTTTAACTTTTAGTTCTGTATTTACCATCCCGGATTCTGAATAAGGTTGGAATTTTTGTCCAACTCGTTCACATCAATGGGCCATAAGCAATCCCTCAGGGTAAACATGCGGGCCTGTAAGATTTTTTGCTGGAAAAAATCTGCTCCCGTTGCGCCATAATTCCATCCTGCCACAGGAGTAGAGAACTCTTCAGGCGCTTTTCTGTATCGTATCATGTCCCAGAAGATGCTTCCTTCAAAAGCAAATTCGACCATTCTTTCCTGCCGGATGATTTCTCTCATGCCGGTTTTACGAATATGCTTGTTCGCGGCGGCGGGCGTAACGAATTGTCCGGTATAGGCAGATTCCACGTTGGGAATACCCGCTCTTTGGCGCACCTTGTTGATGGCGGTATATACTTCAGCATTGGGAGCGTCCAAAGACTCGTTGAGCGCTTCGGCTTTCATCAGGTACAAATCAGCCAGGCGGATAATCGGTATCGGATAAGTTACTATCATACGCTGACCGACTTTGTTGTCGATATGCACCTGTTTTTGCGCCCCTATAGCCGTCCAGAAGAAATTATCGGCTCGGGCGAGTTGCCAACCTCCGACAGCAGAGACATAGAACATCGTACTGATTCGTACGCTGTGCGAGCGCCAGTAGCCACCGGTAATACCGACATTGGCATAAAAGCGCGGCTCACGGTTCAGGTAGAGGTTAATCGTTTCGACATCGGGTTGCAGAATACCCCGGGTCTCTGCGTATTCAGGGTCGTTTGGTCCGGGAGTGCGTGTGAATTCGTGCATGGCGCTGCGATCGAAAGTTCTGTCTTCGTCCAGAGGAAGTCCGTTTTTGGTATAGTACCTTTCCAGCGTTTTATAGGTAGCGCCAAGTTCATTTCTGCAATAGTAAGGTTCATTGAACCCAGCGCCCTGGTAACCGACAGGCAACATGATATTGCCATCGGTACCCAAATCGTCATCCGTAGGGATGACATTGGTGTTTCCCCAAATCAACTCATTGTTCTCCCTTTCGCATATCAACATTCTTAAATCATAGAGTTTCTGCATGTTGACAGGGTTTGCTTTAGCATCTTCCGTATCGTCCGGAAGCATCCTTTTGGTATATCTAAACAGTTCCACGCCGTTGCCCTCGCAAAGCGTAATGGCTTCATTGATGGCTTTCACGGCATCTTCCCATTTGGTTTTTGTGACAGCGGCGTCATCCTGCGGGAAAAACGGTTTCCGGTCATGGTCGTAGAAATCGCTGTAATCATCATTGCCGCTATAAAACGGGCTTGCCCTGAACAGCAGCACCCGTGCCTTGATGGCTGTAGCTCCCAGCCTGTCTATCTGTCCGAGGTCGCTCCCTGTTCTTCTCAGTATAAGGTCGGGAATGGCTTCATCCATGGTCTTGATGATGTAGTTGAAACAATCGTCTATTTTGCTGCGCGAAGCATACAAACTTGCCGGATCATCGTCGGGCGTTACGGCTTTGTCCATAATCACAACAGGACCATACTGTTGCAACAGCATAAAGTGGTAATAGGCTTTCAGAAACTTTACCTGCGCTTTCCAGTCTGCTTTTTCGGTGGCTTGCATGTCTTGTACCTCATCTATCATGCTGATGAAGATATTGCAGGTATTAATGCCCTGATACAGAGGTTTGGCCGAACCGGTACCCGACCATGTTCCCAGCATGGGGTTGTCGGCGTTCTGGCGTCTTTCCATAATCCGGACAGGCAGCCACATGGTGTAATCGGTGTTGCACCAAAGCGCGTTCACCCACTCGTCGCCCAGCAGCCAGCGGGAATTTCTCTTACTGTCGGTCGGCAAATAAAAGTAGGCTTTTGCCAGCGCATTATAAGCCTCTTCCCTGGTAGAAAAAATATTATCCAGGGTAAAACTCTTGTCCGGAACAATGTTCAGATAATCCGAACACGACGGCAGGATGAACATCGCAGCAACAATGAATGTAGAGACGCGATGCATCGCGTCTCTACGTGCCGCGTCTGTAAATCTGTTTTTACAAATATATTTTATCATATTAATTGTTAGTTTTTAATTGTTAGTTTAAAACGAAAGTTGCAGTCCCACGTTAAAACGTCTGTTGAGTGGATAACCCATTCCGCTTCTGCCCATTTCGGGATCCCACTGCTTGAAGGCGCTGATTACAAACAGATTTTCAATGCTGAGGTAAGCGCGGAAGTTTTCCAGTCCCAACTTCTTGAAGCCTGGAAAATTATATCCCGCTTCAAGGGTTTTGAGCCGCACGAACGAGCCGTCACGCAACCACCACGAAGACTGCTGCGTATTGTTTTGCACCTCATCCACCGACAGGCGGGGCCAGAACGCATGTACGTCCGGATTCGTCTCGCTCCACGAACCGCGCGCCACAATGGCCAAAGCGTTACGCCTGTTTTCGAAGGGCGCTATACCGTATTTTGTGGGATCAATAAAGAACGAAACCCTTGCATTCCCCTGAAAGAAGAAAGACATGTCGAACTTTTTGTATCCGGCGGACAGTCCGAAGCCGTACTGCATTTCGGGCGTCGTTGGGAAGCCCATGGCGATTTGGTCTTTCGAATCCACCTTTCCGTCATGGTTGATGTCCACATATTTGATGTCGCCGGCTTGAGGCATACTGCCGTTGAAATTTTGTGTCGGTGAACTCTCGACTTCGTAGTCGTCCACAAAAAGCCGCTCGGCAACCAGTCCCCACTGCTGACCGGCGCTGTGTCCCACTCGATAGCGGTAGGTGTCGGTATAATTCGGTTCGTCAAACTGTACATATTTGTTTTTGGCATAAGTCACATTGACACGTCCCGTCATCCAGAAATCCTTGTTGAAAAATTTCTGATAGTCGATGGAACCGTCAATGCCCTGTGATTCCATCTCGCCAACATTCCCGTAAACCGTGGCTTCCAGTCCTCCCGTATTCGGAAAATTGGTGCGTTCCATGTAAATATTGCGCCTGAAATCCTTGAAAAAGTCCACATTCAATTTCAACGGAGCGCCTTTCAACAATCCCAACTCCAAGCCGAGATTGTATTTTTCGGATACTTCCCATCCGATATTGGGATTGGCATACCTTTTGATTTGGTATCCGTTGTAAGAAACATTCAGGTTTTCTCCATAGATAAATTGCGCACCGCCTTTCGTGATATTGGAAAGAAAGTGGAAACGGTCCGCTCTCCCTGCAATGGCGTCGTTACCGACTAACCCCCAGGTGAATTTCAGTTTCAGGAGATCAACGGCGTCCTTGAGCGGCGTCCAGAATTGCTCGTTGGAAACCAACCAGCCTGCACCAAGCGAAGGAAAGAAACCGAATTGTTTGGAGCCGGTGAATTTTTCAGAACCGTTGTAGCCATAGCCAAATTCAAGGAAATAACGGTCGTCGAAATCGTAGGTCAGACGTCCCGAATTGCCGACGTTCCTTTCGGGCAGGGTTGAAAAGATATCGCCACTGCCGACATTGGTGGTGAACAGGTTTTCCTGTACCATCAGCACGGTCATTGCGCTTACGGAATGTCTGCCGAATGTACGGTCCCAGTTCGCACGGGCTTCAAAATAATACTTGACGGAAGAATTGCGGCTCGTTTCAACATTGCCAAGCGTGTTGTCTCCCTCTCCCTTATTGATGTTGTACAATCTGTAAATCCCTGTAATCTGGTTATACGATTCTAAATTATAATAAAACGGCTTGTAGCTTCTGTTGTTGCCATAAATGCTCCAGGTGCTGGCCGATGCCTTGGCTTGAAATTTCAGTCCCTTGGTGATGAAATCCAGATCCTGCAACAGGGTAACCTGCGCGGTAACGGTGGTTTCGTCCCTTGATTGATATCCCCTCACCATTTCGGCGTAAGGATTCCTTTTCAGACCGGATGTACCAATAGTGCTACTTCCGAACAGCGTGTGTTTAGTAAACCTGTTGGCCTCGTCAGGTTCAAACACAGCAGGAAAATCAACGGGATTGGCTTCTATTACCATATAGAAGATATCGCCTGCCGAAGTGCTGGGACCCGTATATTTTTCGTACCGCGCTTGCAAGCGGGTATCTAAGGTCGTGGAAGATGACAGTTTGAAGATAACGTTGTTACGGAGATTGAACCGGTCAATATTAATATTGTTGTTGAAATTGTTCCGCTTATCTACTTTGAGCAGACCGGTTTCGTTGTCGTAGCTTGCCGATACAAAGTAGTTCGCAACTTTTCCACCGCCCGATATGTTCAGATTGGCCTTGGTGTTGGTGGTCTGTTTGTTGAACAGCATGTCATACCAGTTCACATTGGGGTAAATCATCGGGTTGTCGCCCCTTTTGGTAGCCTGTATTTTCTGCTCCGGGTAGTAAACTCCCCGTTCGGGATCCCGCGATACGCGTGCCTGATTGTACAGTTGCATGTATTCTATACCGTCAATCATTTCAAGCATCTTTGTAGGCGTGGTAACATTGACATCGACACGCGCATTGATTTTCACTTTGCTGCCTTCCTGTCCGCTCTTGGTGGTGACCAGAATGATACCGTTGGCTCCGCGTGACCCGTAGAGCACCGACGCCGAAGCATCTTTCAGGATGGAAAAACTTTCGATGTCGTCCGGCTGCATCCGCGCCAGGTTATCGGAGGTGGATTCAAATCCGTCAATCAGTATCAGAGGCGATGTAGCATATCCGAAAGTGGTAACGCCACGCACAAAGAACTGGGCATTGTCGAGTCCCGGTTCACCGCTGGTCTGATACGAAATCAAGCCCGGAATCTTACCGGCAAAAGAGGCGGTAAGGTTAGAGGCCGGTACCCGCAGGTCGGAGGCTTTGACCGTCTCAATGGAGGCTACCACACTGCTCTTTTTCTGTTTGCCGAAAGCGACAATGGTTACTTCGTCCAATTCGTTGATATTCTCTTCAAGCACAATAATCAGGTCGCCTTTCCCTTGAAACTCAAATGGTTTGGTCTGCATACCAAGAAGCGAAGCAGACAATTTTGTACCGACGGCGACATTGTCCATTTCGAAATTACCGTTTTCGTCGGCAAATACACCTCGCGGACTGCCCACCACCAGAATGGTGGCGCCGGGCAAAGCCTCGCCGTTTTTGTCCACTACCTTACCGGTCAATTTCCGTCCGCTTTGTTGCGTAATCGACGAAAGGGAGTTGTCTTTCGTTTTGTACAGGATTACTTGACGATCGACTATATTATAGCTGATGTCACTGCCTTCCAATACCTTGTCGAGAATATCCGGGAGGGTGTATTTACGATCATCCACGTTTACCTTTCTCGACAAGTCAAGGACATTGTCATTATACAGGAAAATAAATTCACTTTTTTCTTCAATTTCAGTGAATAATTCCTGTAACGTTTTATTTCCTTTTGCCAGACTGAATTCAGTCTTCTGGGCATACGAATTGTTTGGGTTTGCCCAACAACAAGTGCCTATAACTAAAAAAAATAAGGAAACTTTCATTCTTCGTAGAATTTTTTGTGATTTTTCCTTTGAATTACCTTTGTTTCTAATTAATTCCATACATTTGTATCCATTTTTAGGTTAAAAACTTGTTTTTTTAATAGACTTTTTTTCTTAAAAACCGCCGGAAGGTATTCGCAGTACTTTCCGGTTTTTTTCTTCATGTTTTCATGTTTTCATGTTTTTCTGATTTTTAGGGTTTAACATTAATTTTTATCACTTCATTCCGCATGTCATATTCGATGGGAGCCGTAATGGATATAATCCGAAATGTCTCACTTATATCTTCTTTCAAATCAAGTTTTCCGCTTAATGTCGTACGATCGATTTCCGGTGCGTTGTAATCAATCCGAACATTATAATAGCGTTCCACTCTCTTCAAAACAGCGCTTAGTTTTTCTTTTTTAAACGAGAGGAAGCCGTATTTCCAACAGATATAATCAAAAATATCCACTTCCTGTACATTAGAGATGTTTGTACTTTTCTCAAACGTATATTTTTGATTCGGCTTGATCGTCGTCTCTGTTTTTTCTTTATTCTCCTTAATGGAAACGGAGCCGTTCGCAAGCACAACCGATTGTTTTTCATCCGTTTTATACGCCGATACATTGAAGGATGTACCCAATACACTGATTTCCATTCTATCCGTCTTTACGATAAACGGAGATTTTTCATTTCGGGCAACTTCCAGATAAATTTCGCCTTCCACATAGATTTCGCGTTTGTTTCCGGCAAAAACCGGAGGATAAACCACGCGGGTGCCCGAATTAACCCAAATCTTTGTGCCGTCACTCATTACAATACTGGTCGTTTTTCCGTAAGGAACATACAGTTGATTAAATTCATTTTCCGTTTTGTCGGCAGTCTTCCCTTCTTCAATCACTTTCGAATTAATGCTCATCTTCCCTTCCGCATCATGCATTAGCCCTACATCGGATGCTTCCATTTCTATTATTTCTTTATTGGTCAAAACAATCAAAACTTTGCCGGACTGTATTTCGGCCGTAGAAGAATCCGGCATAAACAACTGATAATCAATTGGCTTATCCTGCCTTTGTTTATGATTCATATAAACATAAACGGAGGTTGTCAATGCGATAAGGAAAATGGCTGCGTACCGAAGGAACGGCAATAAACGGAATGACCTTTTTTTCGGGCGGGATGCATTTTCTATTTTACGCCACAATTCTTTTTTCTCTTCTTCAGACATTCCTTTTTCAACGACCTTCATCCCTTTCAGGATGGTTTTCAGGTCATTGACAGCTTCGTTCTTATCAGGATTTTCCAGCATTATTTTCTTCCAATATTCATCAAGTTCACTATTCGGACACAATAGCCATTGAAAAAATGCATCATCTGCAAGCAGACTTTGATAGATTTGTTCACGTTGTTGTTTTTTCATGTCCATTCTTATTCTTTATACAGTAAACGAAATGTACCTGCGTTTTGTACTCACAGAATCGAAAAAAAACCGGATTTTTTTGAAAATATCTTTAATTATTTCCATTGGAAATATGTTTTATTGGAAAATAAATAGTACCTTTGCAGAAATATTTAATAAAAAATAATTTTAAACGATATGGATAATTTAAAAAATATCTTGAAAAATAATTGGTTAACGCTTGTTGGCGGAATTTTGGGAGCGGCGGGCGGATACTTGTATTGGCGGTTTGTCGGCTGTGCTTCCGGCTCTTGCCCTATAACTTCATCGCCTCTAATGAGTACAATCTGGGGCGCCATAATGGGTGGTTTATTGTTCGGTATGTTTCGTTCAAAACGATATAAAAATCAGAAAAAAATGGTAGAAATAATAAATTCAGACAGTAACACGCTGATTGTTGACGTTCGTAGCAAAGAGGAATTTCGTGGCGGACATATTGAAAATTCCGTCAATATTCCGCTTGACAGAATTTCGGGTGAAACTGAAAAGTTGCGGAAGTATAACCATATTATCGTTGTCTGTGCAAGCGGTATGCGCTCGGCGCAGGCAAAATCCATTCTTGCCGGCAAAGGACTGAAAAGTGTTCATAATGGCGGCGCTTGGCAAAGTTTAAATTCAAATCTTAAATAGTATGAAAACGGTTATCATTGGAGGAGTTGCGGGCGGCGCAACAACGGCGGCTCGCTTGCGGCGGCTTGACGAAAAGGCGGAAATTGTACTTTTTGAACGGGGTGCGCATATTTCCTACGCCAATTGCGGTTTGCCCTACTATATTGGCGGTGTGATTGTTGACCGAGACAAGTTGCTTTTGCAAACGCCTGAAAGTTTTAAGGCTCGCTACAACATAGACATTCGGATACATTCGGAGGTATTGAAAATCAATGGTTCGGCTAAAACGGTTTTGGTTAGAAATGGCTTGACCAATGAAGAATATACGGAAAGTTACGACAAATTGGTCATTTCAACCGGTGCAGAGCCTGTTCGTCCGTCATTAAAAAATATTGACAATGAAAGAATTATGTCGTTGCGAAATGTGGCTGATACGGATAAAATCAAAAATTTTATACTCAAAAATAAACCGCAAAAAGCAGTAGTTGTAGGCGGTGGATTTATTGGTTTGGAAATGGTCGAAAATCTGAAAAAGTTAGAAATAGAGACCATTGTAGTGGAAAAAGCCCCGCAAGTGATGGCGCCGCTTGATTTTCCGATGGCGGCGATTGTGCATCATCATTTGAGCGAAAAAGGCATAAAATTGAAACTCAGCGTTGGCGTAACAGGTTTTGAACCTGTTGAAAACAGAATAAAAGTTTTGTTGGACAACGACGAAAGCATTGACACAGATATGGTTATATTTTCAATCGGTGTTCGTCCCGAAGTGAAATTGGCAAAAGAAGCGGGATTGAAAATGGGCGGTTTGGGTGGAATTTTGGTGGATGAGTTTCTACAAACTTCGGACAAAAATATCTACGCTTTGGGCGACGCCGTCGAGGTTTTCAATCCGGTTACAGGCAAAAACGCCTTGATTCCGCTGGCAGGTCCAGCCAATAAACAGGCGCGAATTGTTGCCGGCAACTTGATTTCAGGCAATAAACAGGTTTACAAAGGCAGCATCGGGACTTCAATTGCCAGGATTTTTGATTTGACGGTGGCGGCAACAGGCGTCAATTCCCGCATCTTGGAAAAAGAACATATTACCCATATTCAATCGTTTACACATTCCAATTCAAATGCCGGTTATTATCCGAATGCAGCGCAGATGTCGATAAAAATCAATTTTGACGGGAAAACAGGAAAATTATTTGGCGTTCAAATCGTTGGTCAAAAAGGAGTTGATAAACGGATTGACGTTTTTGCACAAATCATCAAAAATGGCGGGACAGTTTTTGATTTGCAGGAATTTGAACACGCCTACGCACCGCCCTATTCTTCGGCAAAAGATGCGGTAAATATGGCGGGATTTGTGGCTGAAAACATTATGAACGAGCAAGTTAAAATCATTCATTGGAACGAAATAGAGACCCTCGACCGCAATGGAGATTTTCTGCTCGATACGCGAACGAAAAACGAATTTGCAGCAGGACACATAGCAGGCGCAACGAATATCCCGATTGATGAAATTCGCAACCGGCTTACTGAAATTCCGTACAACAAACGCATTATAGTTTATTGCACGGTGGGTTTGCGCGGCTACACAACAGCAAGAGTCTTGATGCAAAACGGCTTTGCAAACGTTTATAACCTGTCCGGCGGTTACAAAACCTGGTGGTATGCAACATTAAATTTAAAAAATTAATCAAATATGGAAACTTTATGTAAAATCAGGGATATTTACCGGGCGATAGCGGAGTTTGAAACTGTTTTCCAACAGCAATACGGTATATGTCTGAACGAAGGCATGTTGATTTGTTCCCTGCAAAAATCGGGACAATGTTCATCGGGCGAAATCGCTTCCATGTTGGGATTGACTTGTTCCAATGCGTCAAAAGTAATCTGCCTTGCCGAGAAAAAAAATCTGATAGTCCGCACACTTGGCGATAACGACAAGCGGCAAATGTATTTTGCCCTGACCGAAAAAGGCGCAAAATTGCTTGCAACAATACAAAACGCTGAATTGCCGATTTCAGAATCGCTTAAAACTCTTATAAATATAAAATAATTGAAAGAGAATATTTAGGGATAAAAAATACTACGGGATTTCATCCTTTAATATAGCGAATCAATGTTTTCCAATTATAGACGATATGAAAAATAGCGATTGCTGTAAATATTATTCCGCAAATAACATGGATGAATGTACAAGCGTGTTCGGCAAAAGAGCCGCGATGATTGATTTCAATGATTTGTATCGCTACCGCAGAGAGAAATAGCAGTGCGAAAAGGATGAGTAGTGCAATTGAAACAAATGCGCGTTTATTGAATTTATTTAACCCCAGAAATTTCTTATTATCCATTTTTTTATTAAATGATTATTCTTTACTATTGATTAAGACAGATGAGAGTGGAAAATATTTTAAATCGGTGCAAAATATTTTCATTTTTTTGATTGTTGGCTACCGGAACCAATTATTTTATAAAGCTTATAAACAGCGTAATAAATACGCCCAGATTCATTTCCTTTCTGATTTTTTCGATGGAACGATGAATCAAATTGCGGGCCGACTGATAATTGATGCCCAGAAGCTGAGAAATTTCCTCATACGACATTTCAGCCTGATAACGCAAATAAATAGCTTCCTTTTGCCGGTCCGACAGCAGACTGAGAACCTGCTCAAACCGTTCATGTATTTCGTCGTCGGTATCATCCTGCTCGCTCTGATCATACACAAATTCCGCATGAAAGGGAAGTTCTTGCGGAGAGATATAACCGATTTTTTCCTGTTGCCGGAAGGCATCAACAAGCATGTTTTTCAGTAATTTAAACAAATAGAAAGCACAATTGTCCACGTCAGGCAGTTCCGCTCGATTTTGATGGGTTTTAAGGAAAAGATCCTGTATGCAATCCTTCACAAGTTCCTCGTCGTCGGTAAATTTCAACCCGTACCGATACAACCTGTCTGAAGTTCGTTCAAATAAAGCAGCAAAAGCCGCCTTATCTCCTTCCCTGAAATGATTCCATAACTCAGAATCTTTTACATTGTTATACATTAATATGTAGAAAAAGATACAATTTTAACATTTGCAAAATTAAGTTATATTTTTTGAAAACAAGCCATAAATGTGAAAAAATCTTTCAAAAATCATTTTCATGTAGAATTAAACCGGTTTGCTATTCCTTTCCCAAAAAACGCCATCGGAAAAACCTTGAATGGTTTTATCCGTTTCGGCTTTTTCCAGGCGTTTTTCCGCCCAGCAGGCATATTCCGGATTGATTTCAACACCGCAATAATTTCGCCCTAATTTTTTGGCAACGACTGAAGTTGTTCCCGAACCCAAAAACGGGTCAAATACCATTCCGTTTTTGGGGCAAGACGCGAGAATCAGTTTGGCAATCAGCTTTTCCGGTTTTTGCGTGGGGTGATCGGTATTTTCAGGCATCGACCAATAAGGTACCGTTATGTCGTCCCAAAAATTGGAAGGGTGAGTCAATCTGAATTTACCATCTTCCGTATCCTGCCAATCCTTTGGTTGACCGTCCTGCCGATAGGGCGCTAATACTTTCCGGCGGATTTTAACGGCTTCCACATTGAAATAATAATGTTTCGGTTCCCGAACGGCGAACCAAATATCTTCCATGCTGTTTTTCCAATTGTTCGCAGCTCCCCGACCTTTTTCCCGCTGCCAAGTGATCCGATTGATGACGGTAAGATATTTATTTATAATCGTATAGAGTGCAGAAGTATTTCTCCAATCCCCACAAAAATAAAGCGAAGCATTGGGTTTTAGTAACCGGATAAGTTTTGGAAACCAAGACTCAAGATAATCCGTATAATCGTCGTCTTTCATCTGTTTGAATTTCATGCCCGCAAAATTCCGTCTAAGGTTGTAAGGCGGGTCAATGATCATCAAATCGACAAATTCCGAAGGAAGATAATCGCCCATCTCAAACAAATTTCCTTGAATGGTTGTGTTGATAAGACCGGCAACGTCAACCGGAGCGGAGACGGTTCGTAATTTTCCTTTCAAATTACACATCTCGGCTTCGGATACTTGCAAAGTGCGATTTCCCGGCGCTCGTTGTTTTTCTTTAATCATTTTTCTGTTAAAAATTCTGCGTAAAATTAGGAAAAATAATCCGATTTTATGGTGAATTTTTGTATTTTTGTATTCAACTTCTAATAATGTGCATTATCAGAAGTGATAACGAAATTACGTTGGACAATAATGTTTTCTTACCGCCTGATTTTTTTGACGTTATCATTGTGGATGAATGTCATCGCTCGATTTACGGACGTTGGCAACAAGTTTTAAATTATTTCGGTAGAGACGCGGCATGCCACGTCTCTACATTACGCACCGAAACAGAACGCGAAGCGCTCACTAATTTAATCCAATTGGTGCGCTACGCCTTCCAGATAATCCCAGAATTGAAATCGCGGATATAATCGCAGAACGAAAATACAGAAAAAATCTTGGTGCAACTTCGAACTCTACAGTTCAGAAATTTATCATCGCAAAATCCATATTTCTTAACATCTATTCAGGTAAAAAGAAATCTACAGATTTGATTACTATGATTCGCCTTCAGTTCCAAAATAAATATCAACCCCTAACTCCGCTTAATTTAGGTAGTCTATTTGAATTTTGGCGAACATCCTCTGCATTTTCTGAGTGATTTCGGACAGGAGCCATACATTACGGATTTTCATTCTGTAAATTGCTTTAGAGAGTTCGATAACCTCTTTGGGCGAATGTTTGGATAACTGTTCAGCTTGCAGCAGGCGCGAATATAACTTGTAGCAGGCTATCATTGCCAGAAAATTGGCAAAGAGCCAACCCTCCATCACATAGCGATTTTGCATGTATGAAACATCGGCATCCAGACAGTTTTTGTAACTGTCGAACATGACTTCTACATCATTGCGCTGTTTGTATGATTCGTAAATGATTTGTTCAACCGTTTTTTCCTTTGCCGGTTTCTTCTTGCTTTTTTTGTTCCCCTCAATATTTATATGACTGTCAATATCATAAATGATTGTCAACGTCCCGAAACGGTTCAATTTGCCATCAAATACCTCACGTGAATGATTTTCAGGATGCGTTTCTATTCTTGACAGATAATCCTTTTCTTCTTTTTTGAAATTCTGTTTTTCGAGCGGCGAAAAGTCAATCAGTGAATTATTGCGGTGCAAAGGGATGATGTACAAAAGTTCTTCTTCTTTCATCAGCTCCGAAAAAAGATTGTAAGCGCCAAAAGTCTTTATATCGACTTGCGGCAATTCCTCGTTTCGCAACCTCAACTCGTTTTTTGACGAAAGAACAAATCCCTCTGTTTCCGTGATTTTGCCAAGCAGGCAAACGGTTTTCTTCGCCGAGCGTTTTTTCTGCTTGTCGTACACATACTTTACTTGATACTTGTAGAAAGTACCGTTGATGAGCCTGATTTCCGTCAAAGGCTCCTTGAACTGTTGAATCCTCTCCGGTAAATACATAATACAACCTATTTAGGTGGTATAAAGCTACAACAAAAAAGCAGCATATCCAAGTGTTTATGCCACTTTTTTGCTAAAACTACCTGTTTTTTGCGGAGTTAGGGGTTAATCGGTGCAACAACCACAAAAACAGGATTGGGAGTAAAAGCCGTTCTTGACGGGAAACAATATGAAACAGGAATAAAAATTAGTGATGACGAACTGGCAAAATGCAAGATTATAAGAAGTA
>BNTV01000081.1 GCA_025996865.1 Bacteroidia bacterium | reverse complement strand
TGTGGTCTTTGATGTTTTTTATATTGCCGTAGGCTGTGGATACGACAAGATAAAATCGTGGTGCGAGACTATTCCCGAACTTTACCTTGCAAATGACAATTGTCCGAGCCAGATACTGATGGCATGCAGAACAGGGGTAATCTTATCATCCCCCAGGTCTATTTCCCGGGTATATTCTTCCGGAACGGGCGGAAAAGCGTCTCCCAGAGTTACGTCGCCGCTTGCATGACCCGGTATCGCCCAGGATATACAGTCTTCCGATTTCCATTTGCCGGACAATTGTGTGACGAATGGGTCGGTCACCGGTATCCATTTGAGTACGCCTGCGGAAGTTACTTTTAAAACTTTTTTTCCCGGCATTAATGCCTGGGCATTTTCACAAAGCAGTTCCAAAGTCATTGCAAAAGGCACTACCGGATTCAAATCCCGGATATTCGTCCAGTGTTCCGGCTGTCGTACCACCACATGGTCGAGCAGGTATGGATGGTCGTCCAGCGTAATTTTAAGCGTCCTTTCGATTTGACTTCCCGTTTTGGGTCCTCTGATTTCCACCGGCGACGCCGCAATAGCTTTTTCGTCCTTTCTTTTTTCTGCGAGTTGGTTGGGATTCTGCGGCGTTTTTGCTTTGTGCCATTTCAATAAACTTTCTTGCAAAGCTGTAATTTCATGTAAATTATGATTGATTTCCCGCAGTACCGGATCATTCAATTCTTCTTCGGAAAGCGTCGAAAGCATTGAAGAGACTGTATTTGCCTTTTTCAAATATTTATCTACTGCTTCTTTCATTACCGGAAAATCCCGGATAGCATCGAAGTGCATATCCAATACCATCTTCTTGCCTTTCATTCCGGTAGCACGTCCTTCTTTTATCCCGATCAGTTCTTTATTAACGGTTTTTCCTTCTATAAAAAACAATGCCGCTATGCGTCTGAGTTGCTCAATGCCGGAAAAAGAAGAATGAACAGAGGTAATAGTAGCGATTGGTTTGTCTTTCAGGGTATCTTCCACAAACGAGTGCAAACTGCCGAATCCTATCTGGACAAATATCTTCGCCTGTTCCTGTTCGTACAATTTTTCGATCAATTCCCTGAATCTGACCGTTTCGGATAAATGCCTTAGTCCTAAGTGAAATTGTTCTTCTTTGTCATCAGGAATTATTTCGAGATTCGTCGCCGACCATACCGGAATCTGATGTTTCTGAGTAGCCATTGCTGAAAGATAACCTGTTATCGGCGCGAGGGATTCCCAATCAATCAAAGGCGTGTGATATCCCGATTGATACGGCAGAACCTGATAATAAATCTGTTCTTTTTTTAATTGTTCGATCAACCTGTCCCGTGCTTCTGCTCTGCCTGCCATCAGTATCTGGCTCGGACAATTGTCATTTGCAAGGTAAAGTTCGGGAATAGTCTCGCACCACGATTTTATCTTGTCGTATCCACAGCCTACGGCAATATAAAAAACATCAAAGACCACAAATTCTTCCGGATTGTAGTTTTTCATTAATTCTTCGATGGAATCGGGAGTAGCGTATCCTCCCGCACTCAAAGCATGCCATTCACCGAGGCTATGTCCTACATTCATATCCGGTATTAATCCCATTTTTTTCAATGCCAAGTCTAACAATTTCGACCGGTAAAAATGGTTGATCGCATGTCCTGTCAATCCATCCTTACCAATCTCAACCTGTTTGTAAGGAATATCAAAATAATCGGAAACCGACTGGAGTTCAATTTCCGTTCCGGGATCAAATCCTGCAAATAAAAATACTGTTTTTCCGCCCTCTTTAAGCAGCGATTTGTTGGAAAACCAAATATCCGACCGCCCTTTCCAGGGTTTGTCTTTCGCTATTAATAATTGTGCTTTATTGATTTTTTCCGCATCAGGATTAAATATAACCAAACGATAATCGCCTTTTGAAACGGTATAATCTTGAGTTTCCAATTTCTGCAACAATTCTTCCTTAGTCCCTGCCGACAGGGTAATCACTTTGTCTTTCAGTAAAAGTTTTTTCTTGTCGGCGGCGGCGTTTGCCGCTCCCTGATATGCTTCCATGATTACATGTGTGTTAATACCGCCGAAACCGAAGGCGTTGACGCCTGCAATCAAGGGATATTGTTCTTCGTTCCAGTCGGTCAAGGTTTGCACCGGCTGAAAACGGGATTCAAACATGGTTTTCATGGGTTTCTCACAATGCAATGTAGGGGGTATTTTTTTGTGATATAAAGCCAAAGCAGTCTTTATCAGACCCGCCATGCCTGCGGCAGGCATAGCGTGTCCGATATTGGATTTGACAGAACCGAGCAAGGCGGGAGGCGCTGTTTTGTCTCCGAAAAATTCGATCAAAGTCGTCATTTCCGTCCGGTCGCCGACCTGAGTGGCTGTTCCATGCGTTTCCACATACCCTACTTTTTGGGGATCCATTCCCGCTTGTTCCCAGGCAAGTTTCAAAGCCATCACCTGTCCCTTGAACGAAGGCGCCATAACACTGACATCCGATCCGTCGCTACAAGAACTGCTTCCTTTAATGACTGCATATATCCGGTCATTATCGGCGATTGCTTTTTCCAGTTTTTTCAAGACGACAATTCCGGCGCCTTCACCGATAAGCAGACCGTCGGCGCCTTCGCTGAACGGAGCTATCTGCTGTTTCCGGGAGGCTGCGCCAATGATGTTGAACACGCCCCAGAATGAAGCGTTTTGTCCCAGGTGCATACCTCCGGCAAGTGCGATATCACACTGTCCACTGTCCAATAGTCGGATGGAATGTTCGATTGCGAGCATTGAACTGGCGCAAGCTCCGTCAATAGTATAAGCCGGACCTTTCAGGTCAAACTTGTTGGCGACAAGCGAAACAACCAAGTTGGGCATCACTCCCGCTGCGGTATCCGCTTGAAACCTCCCACGCCGGCTTTGATAGTCCCGTTTGGCTTTTTCTACTTCTTCTTCAGGCAAATCAGGGAAAACATAATTCAAAAAGTCTTCTATGATTGCCCCGGAATACATGATTTCTGCTACCCGAAACATGGCCAAGCCTGTATAATTGCCTTTCCCCAACACAAAGGAGCAATTATTCAATGGAATCTTTTTCTCATATACTTGTGCATCCATTAACGCATCTTCCACCAAACGGAGTGCAACGAGATGTTCCGGGTCTGTTCCTTCCGCAGCAATGGGAAGTATCCCGTAACGCAGCGGATCAACAGTGATTGGATTGACAAATCCTCCTTTGTGGAAATAAAACCGGTCAATATTGGAAGTGCCGTCATGAGAAAAATAACGGGAGTCAATTTTATCTTCCGGAACATCCGTAATGGAATCTACACCATTAACAAGATTATTCCAAAATTCTCCTATGCTGTTGGCGCCGGGAAAATAACACGACATTCCGACAATAGCTATATCACTTTGTTTCATCATTTCGTAATTTCAATTATAAATTCAGATTTTTCAAGAAAGATTCGACATCTTCTTTTCCTCCCATCACTGCTATCCGGTCTTCTTTTCCATATTTCAATTCCTGGACGAAATAAGCGCCACCTTCTTTTAATGGAATTAAAGGGATTCCTCTCCGGGTAAATTCAGCTTCCAGCAAGTCGGATACCATTCCGGCGCCTTTCCAAGGTCCCCAGCTAAATGCCAGTATTCTGCGACCGGATTTCAGACTTGACAGAGACGCGATAAAGTCGAGTACGCTGTTGCCTGCGGTATAATCCGATTGTCCTTTGTTCCCGGAGGATGAGGCAATACTGCTGAACAATACAAGTAATTTGACATCATTGTCCGGTTCGTCCAAAATCACATGCAGGGGATTCACCTTGGTTTGATATACTTTTTCAAAAGATTCCCAGGTTTTGTCGGCAAAGAGTTTATCTTGCAACAGTCCTGCTGCATGAATGATTGCGTCGATTTTTCCGTATTCTTTCCGTACCGACTGCAAAAACACCTTGAAATTGTCTTTATTCGTTATATCAATAGACTTGTAGGTTACTTTTGCTCCGGATTGCTCAATTTTTGCAACAGATTCTGCAATTTGATTCGACTTGAATATTTTCTGGATTTTCTTTTCGATCTCCGCCGGCACTTTCATGCCTTCATTCGCAAGCAAATGTTTCCGGATGTCCACCTTGGTTTTCAGTCCGGCATAAATACCGTCCGGATCGTCCAAGTGTTCGGAACGTCCTGCCAGGATATAACGACAGGGATATTCGGTCGAAAGTTGGGTGACAAGTTCGGGAGAAATACCCTGGGCGCCGCCCAGAACCAAAACGACGGAGTCTTTATCTAACGGCAAGTTGGTTTCTTCGCTATTGTTCTCCGCGCTCATATCTTCTATTCGTATATCTTGCAGGAAACGTTCGGTTCCCTTGTAAAATACTTCGGGGAACAATTCCTTGACGGTAAGTTCATCCGCAACAATCTGCGGAAGTGTCTGTATGTCGAATAAGGTATTGAAAACAACGGATCGGAAATTGATTTCGGGATGTTCAAGTCTCAATGTTTTCAGTAAGCCTGAAAATCCCTGTATCTTCTTGATATTTTCCGGATTGGGTTTTTCTTCCGCCAGGGCTATAATATCACTGAATGTGAAAACCCATTTCAGTTTGCCCAAATTATTATGTATCATGCCGAAGAGGTCGCGCAGCGTATAGTAATTCGGAGCCGTTGACGAATTGATCAGTATCACTCCATCGTATGATGAAATATCCGTATTTTCCGGCCGGATGATATCCACTTGTGCACCTTCTTTTTCCAGCAAAGACTTGATGGCTGCCAACAGTGTTCTTTTTTTTCTGCCGTCGTCCGTCAGGGCAAAACGTTTTCCTTCGATAGAAATCTTTTCGGGCGTTAGCGGATAGGGGCGGATACCAAACAGTAACCTCGACAATTCGACCTCTTTTTGTGGAACCGGTTCTTCCTCCGTTTTTTCAACGGGAGCTGCCGACGCTTCCACAACGCCGGATTTATTGATTTCGTCAATCCAGGTGATCAATTCGTTTAAGGTTTTAAGCGAAGCCATTTTTACAAAAACTTCTTCCGAAACTTCCAATTCGTTTGAAAAATGTAATTTCTCTTTCAAATCGCCGACGATCTCCATTCGTTTAATGGAGTCAATACTCAAGTCGCCTTCCATATCCAAATCCATACCCAACATATCAATCGGATACCCGGTTTTATCGCTTACCACTTCCAACAGAATCGTTTTGATCTCTTCAAGGCTGAATGATGGTTTGGATGCAACCGGTTCTTCCGGTTGGGCGGCAACAGGCTGCGCCGGCTGAACATCGACAGGCTGGGACAAGGCGGCAGAAGTAGTCAATTCGTCAATCCAGGCGATCAATTCGTTCAAGGTCTTGAGCGAAGCCATTTTCACAAAAACTTCTTCCGAAACGTCCAATTCGTTTGAAAAATGTAATTTCTCTTTCAAATCGCCGACTATTTCCATTCGTTTGATAGAATCAATACTCAAATCGCTCTCCATGTCCAAATCCATACCCAGCATGTCAATCGGATACCCGGTTTTATCGCTTACCACTTCCAGCAAAATCGTTTTGACCTGTTCGGAATCCAGGTTGATTATGGGATTTGAAGCAACCGGCTGCTGTACAAGGTTCGTTTGTATTACTTCCGGCTCAACGATCGGATACGTTGACGTATCTATCGGGCGGCGCGGCGCTGTTTCCTGCGGATTTTGTCCAAAATAACCCAACATGACATCTCGCTGGTTTTGGATTAACGTCCTCACACTGTCGAGATATTCCATCATTACCTTATCGGAATGATCGGTTACAGCCGGGACTAAATTTCCGGTGTCGGATGCGGACACAAGTTTCAGTCCGAGCGGTTCTTCAAAAGGCAGTCCGCCGATATCCGGTAATTTTCCTTCAAGGGGAACGGCAAATTGTCCGTTGACGCGCCAAGCCATTCTCGGTTTCTTATATTTTTCGGGTTGACTGATATCTACAATGGTTACATCCCGGTCTTCGAAGAGTTTTTCAATGCAAAACTCCTTGCCGGTTGTCAAATATTGAGCCAAAGCGTACAGCAGGAAGGAAACACCTTCTTTTCCTTTGTTTTCCGTTTGTATGGTGACAATATCTTTTCCCAGGATAGACCGGGTCAGACCGGTCAATACGTTGCCCGGACCGGTTTCTATAAAGATACGGGCGCCATCGGCGTACATCTGTTCTATTTCCTTGCTGAACAAAACCGGCTTGATTAAATGTTCCGTCAATCGTTGTTTGATCTGCGTTTGATCTTCAGGATATAATTCGGCGGTCGTATTGGACCATACCGGAATTTGCAGTTGTTCGAACGGAACATCCTTTAATACGTCGGCATACAGTTCCTTGGCATTATTTAACAACGGACTGTGGAAAGCGCAGGCTACGTTGAGTTCTTTGTATGAAATGCCCTGTTTGCCGAGCTTTTCCATAAAAGCAGTCATGCCCGGCGTAGTCCCTGCCAAAACGATTTGTTTATTGGAATTAAAATTAACCGCCCAAACTTCCTTTTCGTTTTTCAACAAGGTATTTAATTCTTCTTCGGGCAGGTTGACGGCAATCATTTTTCCCGCATCCTCCTGCACTGCATTCAAAATAGCATTGGCTCTTTCCCGGCTTAAAGCTACCAGGTTATCCGCATCGAAAGCGCCGGCAAAACAAAGCGCCGGCAATTCTCCATAGCTGTGACCGGCTACCATATCCGGTTCGATGCCCAGGAAACGCAGGTATTCGGCAATAGCGTAATCTACGATTCCCAATAATGGCTGTGTATTCCGGGTATCGGTAATCGTTTTGTCCATTGATTTTTTATCCGCATCGTCAAACATTGTGGCCGGGAAAAGGATTTTTTCATATTCTCTGTTTTGAAGCAACAAACGCCGCATTGCCGGGAAAGCTACAAAAAGATCGCGAGCCATGTTTACCCGTTGACTTCCCTGTCCGGAGAACAGGAAAGCTACTTTTCCGTCTTTTTCTTCCCGGTGATAAGAGCCTGCAAGTTTTTCCTTGGTAGCGCCATTATAAATTTTGATCGTAAAATCTTCTACAGAGGAAGCTACAATAACGGTCTGTATTTTTTTCTTGCTTTCAACAGCCAACGAATAGGCTATATTTTTTAAAGGTATATCGTTATTGACGGTAAGAAGATTTACTACATCTTTCATTCGATGTATAGCTTCTTCCTGAGTATCTCCTCTGAACACAAACAATTCGGATGGCCACGTTTTCATGACGCTTGTCGAAGAAACTTCCGGACGATAATTTTCAATAACAATATGCCCGTTGGCGCCCCCGAAGCCAAAGGCGCTGATTCCGGCAACACGTTTTTCGTCATTCCAGATGTTCGACTGCGCATTGAATACGAACGGACTGACCTTTTTATTATAAATATTCAGCGGTTTGTTGAGATGAAGCGTGGGCGGGATTACGCCGTGATAAACCGACAAAATAGCGCGAATCATTCCCGAGATACCGGCTGCACATTTGGTATGACCGATTTGCGATTTGATAGTGCCCAGTGTTGTTTGTCCGGCAACGGCTCCTGCATCTAAAAAGACAGACGAGGTGGAACGAAATTCTGTCAGGTCGCCAACTACGGTTCCGGTTCCATGTGCTTCAATCAGACCCACCTGTACGGGGGAAATACCCGCAGAACGATAAGCCTTTTGTATTGCCAGCATTTGTCCTTCCTTGCCGGGAGCCGTTAAACTCATGCCTTTCCCGTCGCTGCTGCCTCCTACGCCCTTGATTACGGCATATATTTTATTCCCGTCGCGTTCGGCATCCTCCAACCTTTTTAAGATTAATACGCCAACGCCTTCTCCCATCGTCATACCGTCGGCCTGAGCGTCGAAAGAAGCGCAATAGCCTTTGGGCGACAAAGCGTGGGTGGAAGAAAACATCAAATAATCGTTAAGCATACTGTGAAAATCGTCTCCTCCCAACACGACCATGTCGGAATCGCCGGACGTTAATTCCTGGCAGGCAATCTTCATAGCTGTCAGCGAAGATGCACAGGCAGAATTGACTGTATAATTGCGTCCTTTCAGGTTTAACCGGTTGGATATTCTTCCCGGGGTAACATTCGATAATACGCCGGCAAAACTATCCGTATTCAAATTCGGCAACCGCTTATCCAATTCCTCCGGCAATTCGCCGACTATTTGCCGGTACGACGACCGGAAACCTACCCGCGCGGCCAAATCGGTCAATCCTTCTCCTCCAAAAATGACCGACGTAGTTTCCGATTCATCCGGAGTTATCTCGCCATAACCGGCGTTTTCCAAAGCGCGCCGGGCAACCAGCAAGCTCAATATCTGCAATGGTTCTATCGACGCCAGTGATTGGGGCGTCATACCGAAATCCATCGGATTGAAATCTACCGTAGGCACAAAACCGCCTGTCTTGCAGGCAAGGTAATTCGGATCAAGTAGATTATCCTCCCTGTAAAAAACCTTTTTATTCCAGCGGATATCCGGAACTTCCTTTATACAATCTTTTCCGGTTACGATATTGCTCCAAAATTCATCAACATTGCTTGCTTCGGGGAAAAGACAATCCATACCTATCACTGCAATATTTACCGGATTGGCCAGAAAAGCCGGCACCGGCATATCGGGGAGTTCCGACAGTATCTTGTGATTATCTACCGCTACTGCCGTATGCAGTTTTTCGAGGGTAGTTGCCTTATGAGTGAGTATGGAGACATCGCCAATCATGTATAATCCATTTTCATACTGTTTGCTTTCAGCTACTTTCAGTAGTTTGTCTCCTTGCCGTTCTACTCCTTTCGACGCAATCCTCAAGCGTCCGACATTCAAATCTTCCAGTTTTATCCGGACATCTATGTTGCTTAAATTTTGGGCAAGCACCCTTTGTTTTTCTTCGACAAAAAAATCCGTGAATGGAGTTGGAAGTACCCGACTCACCTGACCGGGAACGGTTTCTAAGCATATCGTTTCCTCATTTTCTACGGCGAGTTTTTGGTATAACGGTTTGATAGCTCCTGTTTTAACAATTTCTTTCGTATAGAGATAGGCTGTTGCCATTAACAAGCCGATTTTTGCACCACGGGCGGCTAATCCTGCTGCCATGACTGATATGAACGTGGATGAAAACGCATCATGAATGCCACCGGCAAAGAAAATATTGAATCCGGATAATTCTTCTTCCCGGATCAAGCGATTAATCTGTTTTTCCCAAATAACCGTACTCCAGAACGGACCTACATGACCACCGCTTTCCCGTCCTTCAAAAATAAAATTAGAAACGCCTTCCTTGATAAACTGCTCCAGTATTACACTTGAAGGAGCGTGGAAGAAAACTTTAATCCCTGCATCTTCAAAAGGCTTGGCAAATGAAGGCTGACCACCGGATACCAAAATCACTTTGGGTTTTATTTCCAGTACCAACTTTATTTGTTCTTTTTGGATTTCGGGTAAGCCATAACCTAAAATACCGATTCCCCATGTTTTGTCATTCAACAGCTCCGCTGTTTTGGTAACGGCGTCCTTTGCAGCCTGTCCTCTCGCTACACTTAACGCCAAAAACGGGAGCGCGCCGGCTTCAGCGACCTCATTCACAAATTCAGGCACATCGCTTACACGCGCCATCGGACCTTGAGCCAGCGGGTATTTAATTCCCAATTCCTGCGCTAACGGGCTATTCTCTCTTATTATATCCAGTTTTTTTGCTTGAAACACATGCCCATGCAATGCTTCATAGAAAGCGTGTACCAGATTTTTTAATTTTGTATGTTGCCTGTATAAATCTACGGATAAAGTGACGTCTTGCCCTATTGGAAGATAATTCACCGATATGTCGTATCCGCCAAAAAAAGGAAGCAGATCGTTCAGATGGGGATTGTCCGGTAATACGGGAGAATTTTTCCGGTGTAATACCTTGAAATTGTCAATGGTCATTATTTCACTTCCACTCAGTTTTGAACAGAGTTCCTTCAGCGCTTTGGGCGCGCTACATTCGGGAAATGTTATTACCTGCGAATCAAATATGATTCCTTGAGCGCCCATTGCCAGGAATGCTGCAGACGTATGAATACCTGCGCCTCCCTGTATGTATATATTAATGCCGGCTTTCCTGCTTTCGTCGATAACTCCCTGAAAAAGAATAAAAGAAGATTCTGTCGAAACTTTTCCTGCACCTTCGCCTCCTTTTATGATAATGGAAGATACTTTTTTCTTAATGGCTTCCTTTGCCTCTGCCACCGAATGAACCTGATACAAAACTTCAACCTGTTTTTCTTTCGGAATATCCATCCCCCAAGGCGTTATAATTTTAGTTACATTTTCCGGTAACCGGATGCCTTTCAGCTCACTGGATGCGATACAAACTCCAAAAGGGCTCTGTGTCTTTTGAGATAATTCTTCCAGACTTTTTTTTGCTGCATTCAGGTCGCGTCCTAAATGCAAAATGGGGAATGCGCCTGCTTTCAGGCTCTCTACTGCTAATCTTACATCTGGAAATTCAAATGGGGAAAGGATAAACATTTCCTTGTTCTTTGATTTTTGTTTCATAATAATTTTTTTTTACAGTTGTTTATTTTTCTATCTAAATTTTGTTGCAATGATAATCAAGAAGGTAATAATTTATTTGTTGATACGGAAAGCTTGTTTTCGTCTAACGGAACAGCTTTGTTTCCATATACCCGCCAACCCGTAGGTGATTTTTTGTGCTGCGCGGGATCATCTATATGAATCATAGATACGTTCCTTCCTTCAAACAATTTTTCTATATTGAAAGACTTTCCTGTGGAGAGGTATTGTCCCAAAGCCTTCAACAAACAAGTCACACCTTCGTTATTCTTGTTTTCCGTTTGTATAGTGACAGCCTCTTTTCCCAAGGTAGCCTCTACCAATCCGAGCAAAACCCTTCCCGGACCGGTTTCAATAAATATCCGGGCGCCTGCATTATACATATTTTTAATCTGACGGGTAAATAATATCGGCTTAGCCAGTTGTTTGGCTATATGCCCTTTTATTTGATCCGGATCTTCCGGGTATATTTCGCCTGTTGTATTCGACCATATCGGTAGGATTGACTTATTGAAAACCACTCCTTTCAATGCTTCGAAATACAACTTTTCAGCCTTGGCCAGCAAGGGACTGTGGAAAGCGCAATCTACTTTTATTTCCGTATAAAATATCTTTTTCTCTGTAATTTTTTTTATGATCGCCTCAATGCCCGGCGTAGTTCCTGCCAGGACAATTTGCTTGGGAGAGTTGAAATTTACCGCCCAAACTTCGGTTTCTCCGTCTAACAAAGAACTTAATTCTTCTTCATCAATAATTACGGCGATTAATTTCCCTTTATCTTTCCCGACGGAATCGAGTATGGCCTGCACCCTTGTTTTACTTAAAGCGACTAAATCGTCCGGCGAAATGCTTCCTGAAAAACAGAGTGCGGGTATTTCGCCATAACTGTGTCCGGCTACCATATCGGGAACAATACCTAAGAACCGGAGGTATTCGGCTATTGCCAAATCAATAATACCCAGGAGAGGTTGGGAATTGCGCGTATCAAGCAACATTTTTTCCTGAGCGTCTCTGGTTTCCTCGTCAAAAGCCGTTTTGGGGAAAAGCATCCCGATATATTCCTTGTTTTGCTCCAGCAAACGCCTCATTGCCGGAAAAGCGACAAAAAGGTCGCGAGCCATATTGATGCGTTGGCTTCCTTGACCGGGAAACAAAAATACCACTTTCCCTTCCTGTTCTTTCCGGCGGTATATTTTCAAATCGGCTTTGTCTTCTAAAGCCAGCGTTATTTTTTTTGTCAAATCTTCCGTACTTTCGGCAACAATTGATACCTGAACTTCTTTGGAATTGTAATGAGCCAAACTATAAGCGATATCGGACAAACGGAGGGAATCGTTCTGCAATACCATTTCTTTTACTTTACTCATTAACAGCTTTGCTTCTTGGAGCGTATCGCCTCTAAAGACACACAATTCCGACGGCCAGGCTTCGAAAACAGTCGTTGGAGAGTCTCCTGACCGGTAATTTTCGATTATTACGTGAAAATTGGTACCTCCAAAGCCAAAAGAGCTGATACCGGCAATGCGTTTTTCCTCGTCCCATAAACCTGCCTGTTTATTGAACTTGAACGGGCTGATTTGACTATCATAAAAATCATTCAATTTATCCAGATGGATGGTAGGCGGGATGATTCCATGATGAACCGAAAGAGCCGCCTTGATAAGTCCTGCGATTCCCGACGAACATCGGGTATGCCCTATCTGAGATTTGACCGATCCGATAAACGTTTGTCCGGGCAAAGCTCCGGCATCTAAAAACAAATCCGTCAATACGGATAATTCGACGCGGTCGCCGACTACCGTTCCGGTGCCGTGCGCTTCAACCAATCCTAACCGGGAAGGAAAAATACCCGCGTTTTGATACGCCCTTTCCAAAGCTAAGGTTTCGCCCTGGCGGCTTGGAGCTGTTATCCCCAAATTCCGTCCGTCGCTACTGCCTCCAATGCCTTTGATTACTGCATATATCTTGTTTCCATCCCGTTCGGCGTCTTCTAATCTTTTCAGAATCAATACGCCGATACCTTCGCCCAATACGATTCCATCGGCGTCGGCGTCGAACGTGGCGCAACTACCTTTACGCGATAATAAGCGAAGAGAAGAAAACATTATATAATCTACCAGTGAATTGTGCAATTCGGTTCCTCCCAGCAGTACCATGTCCGAGCGGTAATTACGCAATTCCTGACAGGCAATGTCAAGCGCTGAGAAAGAAGAAGAACATGCGGCGTCAATCGTATAATTGCGTCCTCTAAAATCCAAACGATTGGCAATCCTGCCGGTAATAATATTGGGTAAAACGCCGGGAAAAGCATATTCGTTTACACTGAGGAAAGAGTCCTTCAACTCGTCCGGATGTCTTCCCAATATTTGTTTTGTATGGATTCTTGCAAGTAAATGTGTAGCTAATCTATCGCCGACTCCGCTTACGCCAAAATACACCGAACTGTTTTCAAAATCATTTTGGGAAAGATTTTCGTAACCGGCATTTTTCAATGCCTGTCTGGCTGTCCGGAGACTCAGCAATTGCGCAGGTTCTGTTGTGAATAAGGATTGCGGTATAATTCCAAACTCCAGCGGATCAAAATCAACAGGCGGAATAAAACCTCCCCATTTCGACATTGAGCAATCCCAGTCGTCCGTATTTATCTCAGGTTTATAAAACAGATCTTTGTTCCATTGCCAATCTGTAACTTCGGTTACACAGTCTTTCGCCAGTAAAATATTTTTCCAGTACTCGTGGATATTGGGTGCGCCGGGATAAATACATTCCATTCCCACGATCGCAATATTTAAAGGTTTCGAGCCTGGGAAAAAAGATGGAATATCTTCCATACCGGCCAATAAGGCTAAGGTCTCCGATTGCAGAATTTGGCAGGTGTTTTTTTCTTTCGGAAGAATTTCACCTTGACCCGACACTTTGATTTTTACGCCTTTAGCAGCAGCAGAAGCAGTCATAACGGAAATAAATGCAGAAGAAAATATATCCCGGATGTCTATCGGAAATACAAGGCTGAACTTGGAAAAGTTTTTCCCTTTCAGAAGTATATCGGCAACTTGTTTTTCCCAAAGCAAAAGCTTCGATTGAGTTTGGCTTCCCCCCTCATTTCCGGTATTTATGCTTGCAACATCATCGTAATTCACGGCGTTTATTTTTTTTGCATAGCGCTGATGTCCGTAAGCTGCTTCATAAACGGCAAAAATAAATCTTTTCAGATTTTTATATCGTTTCACAAACATCGGCGCCAAGCAGATATCTTCACCCACCGCTTCATTTTTTTTCGAGTTCAGCAGTATATCTTTGAGTTTCTGAGGTGCGCTACATTCTGGAAACAGAGCTATTTGCGAATCATAAATAATTCCGTGCGCACCCAATGCTAAAAACGCCGCCCCGGTGTGAATACCTGCACCGCCTTGTATGTAAACGTTTACATTGTTTTCTTGCGACTGTCCGATAATTTTTTGAAAAATATCGAAAGAAGAAACAGAAGCAACCTGTCCGGCGCCTTCATTTCCTTTAATAACAATGGCTGAAGCTTTTTCGGCAATCGCTTTTTCGGCTTCTTCCGTGGAATGTACCTGGTAAAGAATTTCCGCTTGGCTGTTTAGTTCCCCCTTATATCCGAAAGGGACTATAATTTTCGTTATATTGACCGGCAACGTAAAATCTAAAATTGTAGAAGAAGTAATACAGATTCCAAAAGGAGATTGTGTTTTCCGGGAAAACGCTGTAATCAACTCTTTTACGAGTTTATTGTCCTTACCCGTATGTAAAATTCCTCCGGCACCTGCTCTTATGGCTTCTGAAACCAACCATGTATCGGGCATTTCAAAAGGAGACTGTATCAACAATTCTTTTTCTTTTTTCATGCGTTACTTTTTAATATAAAGCTGGAAATGTCATTTAATGATAAATTAATTAACTTGTCCAATTCCAAACTCGTCAGCCAACTCATAAAATCAACATCGCTATATTCAGTTTTAACTTTCTCGGCAAAACTGACAATTTCAATGCTGTCCATCTCCAAATCTCGAGTTAAAATACTATCTCTCGTAATGCTCAGTTCTTCTGCGATATCAGCTCCGATTATCTCGAAAATAAATTGTTTCAATTGTTCAAAAACTAAATCGTGTTCTTTTTGTAAATTGCTCATGAGTTTCCGTATTTAATTACTTCTGTTGCGTTAATTTTTAACAATTCGATTTAACATATTGATATATAAATATATATAATTGTTTTTTTTCGATTTGAATTGACGTACTTTTGCCCAAAAAACAAAAAGTTATGCATTCGGGCAAATTATGTCCCGAAAACAAAATTATTTAAAAAATATTGAAGAAATTAAGTTGCGTCCGTAACATCGTTAAAATTCGTATCGTATCTCAATCGTTAAAATTCGTATCGTGTCTCAAATATAATGTTTAGGTGTATTTTATTTTTTATTGACATAGATAGCCCTACGGGCAAATATAGCTCGTTACGACTTGTATATCAATAGAAAAATAGACGCTCTCCTCTCAGAAATTTTCCGTAGGAAATTAACATTTTGCCGACAAAAGTTCTACGCGAGGTAGTAATAACCTTTGCTTGATGTTCCTCCAATTCTTATTTGTGCACACATGCACTTGCTGTTCCCCAAATAAACTCGAGGAACAGTCGAAATATCAAAAAATACTTTTCTCATCTTTTTCCAATTTTTTAATTATATTTTTTTACAGTTGTTTGTCATCAATTAAATTCCATGTAATTATCACAATTACAAAATACATAATCATAATATAGAAAAATAATTTTTTAGACGGCGAAGATACAACAAATTTCCAAAAAACATCACCCTTTTGCAGATTTTTTTTTTGCAAATGATGAATTTAACAAATTCGGTTTTTGTAAATTAATTGATAATCAATTAAATAAGCGCAAGCTGCACCCGTTTGCAACTCTGAAATTTTATTTATACTTTTGTTCCGTAGCATATTCATAAAAAAATAAATTAATCACATGAAAAGAAGAAATTTTATTAAAGCAGCAGGCGCATTATCTATGCTACCTGCGACAAGTATGGCTTCATCCTTTAATAACATGAATGAAGCTATGACTAAAAAAGAAATTTACGAGTGGCGTATTTATACGCTTACCGGTGACGGCGAACTTTTGGATACCTTTCTCAAAGAAGCACTTATTCCGGCTTATCAACGGCATAAAGTAAAAACAGGTGCGTTCAAACTTTACAAGATTAACGACGGAGAAAAAGACCAACGTCACGTTTTATTTATTTACCCCAATATTGAAACTTACTTAAAAGTAAAAAAAGCGATATGGGACGACAAACAATTTCTCACGGCAGCAAAGCCTTTTTTCGACACTTCTGCGCCCAATCCGGTGTATTCGGCGTTCGAATCGTATCTGACGGAAGCATTTGACAAAATACCTGTTCACAGAAAGCCCGACCCCTCACGCGGATTGTTTGAAATCCGGATTTACCACAGTCCTAACGAGGAAGCCAACAAAAGAAAAGTACGGATGTTTAATGTCGATGAAATTGCGGTTTTTGACGAAGTAAAAATCAATTCCGTATTGTTCGGTGATATTCTGTCAGGGCCTAACATGCCTGCTTTACTGTATCTTACATGGTACAAAGACGAAACTACCCGAAGCGCGGTATGGAATCAGTTCATAAAGCATCCCGAATGGAAACGAATCTCCGGATTGCCGGAATACGCTTATACTGCTACAAAAAATCAGAGTATATTTCTGACGCCATTGTCTTTTTCAGAGATATGACATATTATTTTAGATTTTAGTCAGTTTTGTAGCAGGCAGTTCTGCCTGCTACAAATTAAGATGGTTTGCCCTGAAGATTTAAAACCGTAATTTTATTCCTGCATTCATCACAAAACCGTCCAACGGCGCGTAAATGTCTTTGAAAACAGGGTTTGTTATCGAACCTGTGTAGATATTTCCAAAGCGTGTTTGCCGTGTGTCCGTAAAATTTTCAAAGTTGGCAAAGATGGAAAACTGTTCCCAAATCCGTTCAACCATTGCGCCGGATACCCAGTAGGCTTTCCCCGTTGTGCCGTCGTTCAACGATTGACGACTGTTGTAATATGCTTCCAGTCCCGCTCGCCATTTTTCTTCTACTTCGTACATCAAAACTGCATTGATACGGTGTTTTGGCGTTAACGGATTTTGATAACGTTTGTCGTTTTCTTTAACAACGGCGTCGGTAAAGGTATAGCCTACATAGAGCTTGAAATCTTCGTATCCGACTTTTACATTGGTTTCTGCGCCTTTTGTATCGATATGGCCGTCGATATTTTGAAATTGATGGTTGCCGTCGCTCAATGGAACCAGCATCAAGGGATTGTTCAAATAGGTATAGAAAAACAATTGATTGACGCTGAAAGTGATTTTGTCGGCAATCAAGGTGCGGTAATTGATATCGGCATTAACGCCAAAACTGCGTTCCAATTGGTTGGCTTCGTTGTTTATCGGCAATACGTTTTTATATTGTATCCGTTCGCTTTCTTCAGTAAAAATGGTTGGCGTTTTGTAGCCCAATCCGCCGCCAATACGGGAAGTCCATTTTTGATTCAGCTTGAACAGCGCCGACAAACGGGGCAAGAGCGCAAAGCCGTAATCAACTACATAATCGCCGCGCAATCCGCTTTCGAGGCTAAACCAGTCGGTTATTTTGGAAAGATTTTGCAAGAAAACACCGCCTGTCAACTGGTCGTAATCGCGGGGCACAATATTTCCGTTCGTTTGTTTTTCCTTGAAATTATCCGTCCATAGATTTGCGCCGCTAACCCATTCTGTATTTTCGCCCGCATACGAATAATTTATTTCGCTGAATGTGCCGTTTTGAATGCCGTCGAAAATATAATCGGGTATGGTTATCGTGCGCCCGAAATGATTGTAACTGTTGCGGAGGTTCATTTTTGATTTGTCCGAAAAACGATGTTCCAACGAAAATTGAACACTGATACGCTTTGTTTTATTTCGTTCAAAATAAGCCTGTTCATTGTCTTTTTTTCCTTTCAGGTACAGCATATCGCCACCCAAACGGTTTTCAAAGGTAGTGTTCACGCCAAAATCTGCTTTTGTTTTTTCGTTGAAATAAACAAATAAGCGAGGATTAACCGTATATCGTTCCACCTTCGGAATTGCGCTCAAGCCAATGTCGGCAGGGTCGTATGGCGTGTTGCTGTTGCGCGAGGCAAACAGCGTTACGCCGATTTTATTGAATTTCTGCGAATAAAATCCGCTAATGTCCAATCCCATAGCCGAAGTCCCGTTCAGGAGAAAATTCAATTCGTGATTTTCGGTCGGCGTTTTGGAAATAAGGTTTACCAATCCCGCTATTGCGCCGCCGCCGTAGAGGGTTGAGGAAGAGCCTTTCACTATTTCCACTTGTTTAAGGTCAAGCGGCGGAATCTGGAGTAATCCCAATCCGCTTGCTGCGCCGGAATACAACGGAAGGCCGTCTTTGAGGATTTGCGTATATCGGCCGTCCAAACCTTGTATGCGAATGGAAGCGTTCGCCGAAATAGGCGAGGTCTGTTGCGTTTGAATACCGGTGCTTTCGCTCAGCAACATGCGAATATCGCCGGGCTTCATATTCACTTTTTCGTCCAATTCCTCCACACCTATGAATTCCAGACGGGTAGGAATATTTTGAATCGTTCGTGTACTTCGGGTGGAACTAATGACAACTTCTTCGAGTTCAGCGGTTTCGCTTTCTAAAAATATACGTATCGTATCGCTATTTGAAAATTACGCCGTTTACATCGGCTGCATATCCGTTTGCAGTACCTTTTACGACTACAGTTGCACCAATTAATACCTCTTTGGTATCGGCGTCTTTAATTGTTGCCCTGAATGTATTTTGGGCAAGTAAAACGTTGCACGAAAACAGTGCAACGAATAAAAATATGTATGATTTCATGTGATTAATTTGTTTTTTTATGGAACCATGGAACCCGCATCTAATCATTACAAAGTGAAAATGGCGAACAGCAGTCGGCGCAATCGTGCTGTTCAGTTTGACATTCGTTATCTTCCACGCTGCAAGTATCGGAACAAAACGAAACTGAAAGCGCTAAAACATAAAGGGATAATATGCCTGCAAAAATTTTCATGCTGAGAAATTCGACGCAAAGATAACACTTTTGGGTGTAAACCACAATCTGTTTTGCTACAAATTAAGATGCGTTTGCCGTCAGCGTCTTACCTGCTTTTGTTTTGTAACGCCTTTTTTCGCAAACAGGAATTTCGGAATAAGGAAAAAGTGATTGATGTAAAATGCTGCTAACAACACGCTGCTTAAAGAGAAACACAGTAAAAGATACTTTACGTCAGAAGCCGGGTCTAACGAACTGAAAACTTGGTCGGTTGAAATATATGGAATAACCAGTAACAACAACCAGACTAAAATATGTATGGCAATAGTAAGTTTTTTTGCTTTCATATAATGAAGTTCTCAAGACAACTATGCAGTAGCTGTCAGCTCAACTCACGGATACACAGGAGTTTTCCGAAGGAGTTTATTTTAACTTATTCCTGATTTCGTTCAAAAATTCTTTCATCGCTTGAGAATCTTTTGCTTCGATGATTTTCAACAAATTGGCCAATTCCTTGCGGATTTGTTCCAATTGCTTGGGCGTTAGCGGATTAAAAAGAATTTCCGTCAATAAATAATCATCTTCGGAAAGTAAGCCGCGGGCAATATCCATGTGCTTTTTGAACGTCGTTCCCGGTGCCTCCTGATGCTTCATCACGGATGCAAAAACCAATGTGGATGAAAACGGAATGGACAAGGAATAGGCAATCGTTTCGTCATGTTCATCGAAAGTGTATTCGAAAATGTTCAATTTCAAGGTGTTGTATAAATCCCTGAAAAAGACTTTTCCCAAATGCGAGGATTCGGAAATGATAATTGCATTTTCGGACGAGAGATTACCCAGATTGGCGAAAGTCGGCCCGAACATCGGATGCGTAGAAACATAAGGTCTTCCTGTTTTTTCGTAAAACGCTTTTAATCCGGTTTTTACAGATGCAATATCCGAAATAATACAAGATTCCGGCACAAAAGGAAGTGTCTGATTAAAAGCTTCAATTGTGTATTGAACGGTAGCTGCATTAATCAGAATTTCCGGTTGAAAATCCTTAATTTCTTCCGGGTTACTCATTCGAATGCAATTGTAGGTAAAACGCAATTTTTCGGGATTTGGGTCGAAAATGGCGACTTCATGCGTAAAACTCAGTACGTCGGCAAAGAAAGATCCCATCTTTCCTGCGCCTAAAATTTGGATTTTCATACTCATTGATTTAATACTTCGATTTGTTGACGGATGGATTCCTCGTGAATGGCCTCCAAAACCGTTTTCATAAAGCTGGCGCCTATTCCCATTTTTTCAGCTTGAGAAACCCTGTTTTCCAAAATTTCATCATAGCGAATGGTTTGAAGCACAGGCATATTATGCTCTTTTTTGTATTGACCGATTTCTTTGGAAACCCGCATCCGTTTAGCCAAAACAGCAAGCAATTCATTGTCGATTTCGTCAATTTGCTGTCGGAGTTGCACCAAATTTTCCGTCGTTTGTTTTGTTTCCCTAACGACAAGCATACTCAAAATATAAGAAAGAATATCGGGCGTGATTTGTTGATCCTTATCACTCCAAGCTTTGTCAGGGTTACAATGCGATTCGATAATCAGGCCATCGTAGTTTAAATCCATGGCTTGTTGGCTGATAGGAGCGATCAACTCGCGTTTCCCGCCGATGTGGCTGGGGTCGGAAAATATCGGTATGTTCGGAATCCTCCGTTTCAATTCAATCGGAACATGCCATTGCGGAAGATTGCGATACAATTTTTTATCGTAAGTACTGAATCCACGGTGAATTACGCCGATTTTCCGAATACCTGCGTTGTAAATCCGTTCGATAGCGCCAATCCACAACTCCAGGTCGGGATTCACCGGATTTTTAATCAGCACAACTCCCATGAAACCGGAAACTTGCAATGCTTCGGCAATTTCCTGAACCGCAAACGGATTGACGGAAGTTCGAGCGCCTATCCAAATAATATCAATCCCATGCTTAACTACTTCAAACACATGGTTTTTGTTAGCTACTTCCGTAGCCACATACATACCTGTTTCCCGCTTCACTTTTTGTAACCAGGAAAGTCCCTCTGAGCCAACGCCTTCAAATCCACCGGGTTTGGTACGCGGTTTCCAAATTCCGGCGCGGAAGATTTTAACTTCTTTCTTCGCCAACTCACAAGCTGTCGTCATCACTTGTTCTTCTGTTTCTGCGCTGCATGGGCCGGCGATTATCATTGGCCGTTGACTGCTGACGCCTGGTAGTAAAATTGATTCTAATTCCATAACTTTTATTTTAGGTAAAAGGTGAAAGGTAAAAGGTAAAAGACCGGTTTATTCATTTTTTCTATACATAATTAGTTTATGTAACATTTTTGATATAAATTCAGTCTTTTCTATTAGTCCCATTCCATCTTCTTTTATTATATAATTTATTTTTATTGATAAATATAATTGCGTTCTTAATTCCGCACAAGAACCTTTAGCAATGTACAAGAATTGAATAAATTCTTTATTTGTTTGCCGTTCAAATCCTTCCGCAATATTTGAAGGAATTGAAACAGCAGCTCTTTGCATTTGATCTTTAAGTCCATAATCTTTACATAACTTTAAATTTTCATATACAGAAACAGTCAAATTCATAGAATCTTTCCATACCTGTAAATCCTCAAATCTTTTTACTTCTTTTTTCATAATTTATAATTTTAATTAAATGAATTTGCATTTTCTCACCCTTTCACCTTGTACCTTTCACCTTGTACCCTTTCCAAAGCATCTTGCAATTTTTCATCTTTGCAACAAAGCGAAATGCGGATGTAATTGTTTCCATTGCTGCCGAAAATGAATCCGGGCGTGATGAAAACATGGGCATTGTATAAAATTTGATCGGCTAATTCTCCACTATCTGTGTATGTATCAGGGATTTTTCCCCAGAGAAACATACCCGATTGTTTCGGGTCGAATCGGCAACCGAGTACATTCATGATTTCTTCGGCAATTTTTCTTCTTCTACTATACACCTCATTCATAGATGAATACCATTCTTTTGGAGCTTGCAAAGCTTTTGTTGCCGCCAACATCACCGGCTTGAATTGTCCGCTGTCGATGTTGCTTTTTACTTTCAAAACCCATTGGACAAATTGCGCATTAGAGGCAAGCATAGCCATGCGCCAACCGGGCATATTTTGCGATTTGCTCAAGGAGTTCATTTCAATGCA
>BNTV01000080.1 GCA_025996865.1 Bacteroidia bacterium | reverse complement strand
TTCCGATATTATTTTTCAGTGCCCTCGATGGTCTTTATCTTCCCATCTCCGGCGTATTCCAATTCAATTACTTTCAAACTCCGTAGCCACGTTATGTCTCCCGAAGGTACACAGTCGTGATGAAAAAGATACCATTTTCCCTTAAATTCCACAATGGCATGGTGAGTCGTCCATCCGACTACCGGCGTCAGAATCACGCCCTGATAGGTGAACGGCCCGTAAGGATTATCGCCGGTGGCGTAACACAAAAGATGTGTATCTCCGGTAGAATAAGAGAAATAGTATTTCCCGTTATATTTATGTATCCACGAAGCTTCAAAAAAACGTTTTCTGTTATCTCCTGTCGTCAAAGGTTTTCCGTCTTTGCCCAGAATGATGACAGGACGGGGTTCTTCGGCAAATTGAAGCATATCGGGACTTAATTTCACTACGCGCGAAGGAATGGCCGGTTCATTATCTGCCGGGAAAACGGCGCTTTCGAGCGCTTTATTGTCTCGATAACGTTGCAATTGTCCGCCCCATAATCCGCCGAAATACATATAATATTCCCCGTTTTCTTCCAAAATAGCCGGGTCGATGCTGTAACTGCCTCGAATAGGGTCGGGTAGGGGGATGAAAGGCCCTTCGGGTTTATCAGCAATTGCTACGCCGATACGGAAAATATCGGTTTTATCTTTTAAGGGAAAATACATATAATATTTTCCGTTTTTGCAGGCTACGTCGCAATCCCACAATTGGTGACCCGCCCAAGGGATGTCTTTTGTGTCTAATACAACACCGTGGTCGGTGATTTCACCGTTTTCGATGTCATCGGTCGAAAAGACGTGATAATCTTTCATATCAAAATGGTCGCCGTTGTCGTTTTCCGGAATTCCGCTTTCGCGGTCGTGCGACGGGTAAATGTACAATTTACCGTTAAAAACATGTACGGCAGGGTCTGCCATATAATCGTCGGGAACTAAATACTTCGATGTTTTCATCCGCATTCCATTATTATTTTGCTTCTTCAATAATTAATTGCACGATTGGTTTGGGCTGATAATTGCGGTCAAACAAGAGCGCATAATCTGTTCTTCCGAAAACCGGCCAGTCGTTTTTCCAAGAATCGCCGTCACTTACGCCCCAGAGGGTTACGCGCGTGATTTTATCCTGATATTTGAAGAACAACTTAAAAAACTCGTTGAAGCGAGCCGTCCAAGCGGCCTCCACCTCTTTAGGCAAACCATCGGGATAGGGATTCATTTCTTGTTGGTACTTGACGGTTTGCGCCACATCAGCGCCCACGTCTCCCTGTGGGCTGGGCAATACCGTTAAATCCAATTCGGTAATCATCACGTTCACACCCAGCGCGGCAAAAGCCGTTAAACTCTTTTCAAACTCTTCTATGGCAGGATATTGCATGCCAATATGTCCTTGCATACCGATGCCGTCTATTCTTATCCCTTTTTCCTGAATGGATTTTACCATCGCTACTACGCCATTCCGTTTTCCTTCATTGGCCATCGAATAATCGTTGTAATACAATTCGACATCCGGGTCGGCTTCGTGCGCGAATTGGAATGCCAAAGGTATAAATTCTTCGCCAATAATCGTATAAAATTTGCTTTCCCGATAGGAACCATCGTCCAAAATCGCTTCATTGACCACGTCCCAACCTTTGATTTTGCCTTTGTAACGGCTCACTACGGCAGTAATATGGTTTTTCATCCGTTCAATCAAAACTTCGCGCGACACATCTTTCCCTTGTTCATCGACGAACAACCATTGGGGTGTTTGGGAATGCCATACCAAGCAATGACCTGTGATAAACAGATTGTTCGCTTCGCCAAAATCGACAAACCGGTCGGCTTGGGTAAAGTCGAAGCGCCCTTCTTCCGGATGAATGACTTCACTTTTCATACAATTCTCCGGTACAATAGCGGAAAATTGGTCTTTTATCAATCGGATAGAGGCGGTATCTACACCTGTGAACTGCGCTTGGTTCAAAGCCGTTCCGATGTAGAATTTATCAGCCAAAGCTGATTTTAATGTAGCCGGCGCTTCTGTTTCAACTGTTGTTTTAGAACATCCCGACAAGGCGAAACAGACAAGAGCCATGGCGAGGATAGTGCTTTTTATTGTTTTCATATTTATTAGTATTAACCCCCAACCCCCTGAAGGGGGCTTTGCCTTTGCTAAATTAACAAAAATGCAGACTCTAAAAGCCCCCTTCAGGGGGTTGGGGGGTGTTTTATTCTTTATCGTTTCTTTCTTCAATTTCAATACCATATTGTATTAACTGCTCGTCTGTAAGATTGTAACGCCAAACTATCAATGCGAGGACTATTACGAGCAATGCGGGAAATGCGGCTAAAAGCAATTTTATTCCGAATAAAGCCGAATCCGATTGGTTAGCCAGATCGGCGTTAAATCCTGTAAACGACATCACGATACCGGGGACAAAACCGCCCAAAGCCAGTCCGAATTTAAAGAAGAATCCAATTAAGGCATTGGCAATACCCGAAATACGTTTGCCGGTTTGCCATTCGCCATACGTGATTGCTTCCGGAATGAGCGACCAGATAAACGCACCCACGACACCAAAGCCTATGGAACGGACAAACTGGAATACAAATACCGTCACCACACTATTCGCCGGAGTCAGAAACAGACCCATAAAACCGATAAACGACACGGCAAGCGAAAGATATAACAATCCTTTCTTTCCGAATTTCTTGCGCATAAGCGGCATAAACGGCAAAATGACCAAAGCCGGAACTGCCGAAATAACCATAAATTTTCCGACTAAGTCTTCGTTGCCGAGATTATATTTTACAAAATAAGTGCCTGCCGAGTTGCTGATTGCCATTATTGCGAAAGCCGTAATAAACATAAACGACACGATACGCAACGGACGATTGCGGACAACTTCGGTAAACAGGTCGGAAAATTTCACTTTTCCCTGTTCGGCTTTCGACATTACGATGCGTTCTTTCGTTCCTTTGAAACAAAACAAAAGAGCCGCCAATCCGATTACGCCGTAAATGACGATGGTCAACAACCAACCGTAACGCGCCTCGGAAAATAAAGCGCCACTTTCGGTAGATGAATTGCCCAACGAGCCTGCAAAAAAGATAACCAAGGTCGGAACTCCGTAAGTAATTGCCACTTGCGCCACATTCACGAGCCACATACGAGTGGAAGTAAGTATGGTCACTTCCTGTTGGTCGCGCGTGAGGGCGGCGTTGATAGCGCCGTAAGGAACATTGACGGTCGTGTAAATTACCGACAAGGCAACATAAGTGACACAAGCATAAACGACTTTCGCGTTTACACCCCAAGCAGGAACGATAAAACAGGCTATCATCAGGACGGTCAGCGGAATCGCCATAATGAGCAACCAACCGCGATATTTTCCCCAACGGGTAGTGCTCTTGTCTATCAATGTGCCTACAATCGGATCCCATACCGCATCAATGATGCGGACGCCGAGAAACATGGTGGCTGCAATGGCAGGATTCAAACCGTACACATTGGTGTAAAAAAATAACAGATAGGTTGTTACTGTTTGATAAATAAAATTCTGAGCCAAATCGCCCGAACCAAATGCTATCCGTTCGCGCCACGATAATTTGTAAAATCCTTTGTCTTCGAGAGAACGTGTATCCATAATATTGATATTAATTGAGAATTGAGAGTTGAGAGTTGAGAGTTGTCTCCGGCGCACCCAAATAAGTGGGTTTTAGGCCGCCGGTATTAATGAGTATTTTTTCCAATACGATTCCCGGCTCTAATACCCGAAAACGTAAGGTGTGTTTACCTGTTGAAGGAATAGCTATTTTTGTATTCGACCGGATGATGCTTTCGCCTTGCCATTGTCCCAATTCGCCACGGTAATGTCCGTTGAAATTCACGGCTTGTTCAGCCCCGCCATCAATAGAAACGGCATAACGCAAACCTTTATTGGCGTTGAAATTCAAGGTAGGAGCCAATAAAAATTGCACATCAAATTCCCCTTGGGTCGCAAATTGAATATCATATTCCACATAGATTTGTTCGTTGTCTTTGGGATAAATATTTGTGGGGAAAGTAGTGATGGCAGATTTTGTGCGGCCTAAATCCGGAATAACCGTCCAATGAATAGTTGAAGTTCCTTGCGAACGTGCAAAATTTTCCGCTTCGATGGATACATAACCTTCGTTTTCAACGAAGATGGGTGCACGGTGCACGGTACACGGTACACGATCTACTTCCGGCATTTTGTTAACCGTCGGTTGCTGCCAATAGGTATAACCGATGTGCGTTTGGTCCATCATGTGTGACCATTTGCCTCCGGAAATCTGTTGGTTGTAATGAATCGTTTGCAAGGAATCCAGTTCGTAGTGCTTTTTCACTTTGTCCGCCCATTCATTGGCTTTTACATCTTGCTGTTGTGCGTAAAATTTGTTTTTCGCTACCGCAAAATACATTTCGTACAAGTTGGAACAGGCATTGACGGGAAATAAAACCAATTGGTCGAAAGCATCTTTGTATTCGTTGGGAAGGCGGTTGTAAAGCCGCAAAGCGTCCATTGCCAAATCTTTGTAATCGTTGACAACCGTTTCAAATTCATTGTAATTTTCCAAACTGTAGGTTTTGTCGGTCAACAATTCGGGGCTTACGCGCCGGTTGTATTTGGTGTAAAGGTTGATTAACCGGGCGGATTCTTTGGCGTATTGTTTGCCGAACTGTTGAGCGCACCAATCTTCCGTATGCTGCAACAAGTTGTTGGCATTGAAACGTTTGGGATTCCATGCCATATCGAGGAAAAAGCTGATTGGATATTCCATCGGTTTCAAATCGCCGACGTTTACCACCCACAATTGATTGACACCGTGCGTATAAGTCAGATTCATTTGTTCCCAAATCCGTTGCACCGGACTGATGTTCAGCCATTTGTAATTCCGAGGTCCGCCTACATAGTCGAAATGGTAATACATGCCGTATCCGCCTTTGCGTTTGGGGGCGTTGATGTCCGGCAATTTGCGCACATTTCCCCAATTGTCGTCGCAAAGCAAAAGCGTGACATCGTCGGGTACGCGCATGCCTTTGTCGTAATAATCCTGCACTTCTTTGTACAAAGCCCAAACCTGAGGCGTTTCCGCCGCTTTTTTACCGGTCACTTTTTCGATGATTTTCCGTTGGTCTTTCACGATTTTTTCCAACAGGGCGATGTCGGCGCTTTCGCTCATGGCTTCGTCGCCGTCGCCGCGCATACCGACGGTTGCTACTGTTTCAAAGTTTTTCATCCGTTCCATGCCGCCCGTCCAGAAATCGGTCAATACTTTGGGGTTGGCGTTGTAATTCCAAGCCCCCTTGCCGTATCGCCGCCATTCGTCGTGGGCGCGTCCCAGCGGTTCGTGGTGCGAAGTTCCGATTACAATTCCCATTTCATCGGCGAGAACGCCGTTTTGTGGGTCGTCGTCATAAAAAGCGTTGCCCCACATGGCGGGCCAAAGAAAATTGCCTTTCAGGCGAAGTATTAACTCAAACATGTGTTCGTACATTTTGGAATTGACGCCGCCGAATTTTTCCACGCACCAACCTTGAAATGCGGGCGCTTCGTCGTTGATGAAAATACCGCGGTAATGTACGGCAGGTTCGCCTTCGGTATAAATACCCGGTTTTACATATAAATCGGTTTGCTTGACTACCGGTACATCCGCCCACCAATACCAGGGTGATACGCCGATTTGTTTGGAGAGTTCGTAGATGCCGTAAATCGTTCCGCGTTTGTCGCTTCCGGCAATGACCAAGGCTTTTTCTATGCCTCTTGTCGGATTATTGAGCGTTTGAATCAAGTATTTTTCATTTTTTCCGGACAATTCGTTGCCGTCTATTTTGCCGTCTTTTATCAATTGGTCTATGGTTGCCGATTTGCCCGCTGTGCCGATAATGACGGCGTAAGATAAAAATCCTTGCGCCGTTTCGCCGGTTACCAATTTGAAATCCTGATACAGGTCATTCACGGCTCGTTTTACGCCTTTGTCGCTGTCGTCGGCAATGATGCTTGCAGGCATTCCGTTGACTACCAAAGAGAAATAAGACGGGTCTATTTGTTCTGCGAACACAAATTGTTCGACATCCCATTCGGATTTACTGATTGTCAATTCGTTGTTTTCGAATACTTCCTGCGATTCGGCAATGAAGCAAATCAAAAAACAGAAAATCAGCATAATAAATATTTTTGTCCTCATAATGGCGCAAAGATATACTTTCATCCATAAAAGAAGATTAAAAAATGTTACAAAGATTATTATTGGTGTAACAAAATCCTGAATATTAAAATATATTTTGAATACCTCCTAAAAATATTTTCTTCGTTCGTTTGTCTCTATCAATAGAAGATGACAATAAAATAGAAAAACGTCTTTGAGAATTAAATTATTAAATTAATAATCAATAAAAACAGTCAAGAAATGAAACACATTTTTTTAATCTTGTTGTTATGCGGAACATTTTTGAGCGTGGCAGGACGGGAAAAAACCGAATCTCCTTTGCAAATGACCTTGGAACAGTGTATCGACTTTGCGTTAAACAATAATTATTCCCGCCAATCGGTGAAGTTGAACGAAGAAGCGGCGCAAGACCGGTATAATCAATCCAATATGGAGCATCTCCCCGATTTATCCGCTACCCTTGGTGAAAATCTGAACCATTCCAAAAGCAATTCGGCTGCATGGAACGGCAGCTACGGGCTTAATTCGTCTCTCGTTCTTTATCAGGGAGGCAACATCAGCGAAAACATCAAAAAAAGCAAATTGTCGGCTGAACAGACCGAATATCTAACCAAACAGTATGACAACGAATTGGTTATTCAGATTTTGCAGACCTTCCTTTCGGTACTGGGTAACGAAGAGTTGTTGAAATACCAGCAATCGCTGTTGAAATCAAGTGAAGAGCAGGTAAAATTGGGAAGTGAGCGTTTTCGTCTGGGGGAAATCCTTGAGAGTGACTATCTGCTGCTGCAATCGCAGTATGCCACCGACAAAAACAATATCACAGAAACGACTGTTCAGCGCGAAAACAGTTTGCTGGCGCTGAAGAGTTTACTATCCATTGAGCCTTTGCAAGTGATGGAAATTGTGCATCCTGATGCGGAATCCATTGAATGGATGGCTTTGTTACCCAACGAAGGAACCGTATTGGAAAGCGCTTTGGCAAACCTCCCTGACTTTCGTATCAGCCGGTACAATGTAGAAATTGCCGGCACAGCCGTGAAAATGGCAAAATCGGGTCATTATCCGACCGTCAGTTTGACCGGTAGCCTTGGCAGCGGACATTTGGATGGTGTTCCTCGTTTCGGCACACAACTTTCCGACCGGTTTACGATGCAGGCAGGTATTACAGTGAATATTCCGATATTCGATCGTAACCGCACGAAGTCGAATGTTACACAAAGCCGAATTGCGCTGAGACAGGCAGAGCTGGAAGAAAAACAAACCGAACTCAGCCTGCAACAAACCGTCTTACAGGAATACCACAACGTGGTATCTTCACTGAGTAGTTTTGAAACCTCAACAATCAAAGAAAAGGCTTATTCCGCTTCTTTTTCAACCTATCGCAAACAATATGATGCCGGCTCTATTTCCACTGTGGAATTGCTTCAACAGCAGAATAATTATATCAATGCGCTAAATGAATATATTCAGGATAAATATTCTTTTATGCTGAAACGCAGGATACTTGATGTTTATATGGGGAGATTGCCGCAATTGAATTAAAAACAGCGATAAAGTCAATTTACCGCTTTGCAAAGTTATCCTTCGGAGTGATAGCTATCATCGCTTTACATTTTAAAACAAAATTGCGGATTTATTCCAAACAAACAAAATTCAATTCATTATTATATGAAATTGAATTATTATTACTAAATTTGTACGATTATCCATTAATGTTATGACAAACAATCCCTATTCGAATTTGGTGATGATTGATGGGTTTGTTGTCCCTATAAGCTCATTACCGGAAGAATATCAAGAGATAGCAAGACAAGTGGTGGCTGAAGGTGGAAAAATTTCATTTTCAACGAAATCTGTTTAATTGACCTTGTAAGAAATCCTTACAAGTTTATTTTTCCAATAACTTACCTTCTTGATAAATATTCCTAATGTGTTATACAATATTTCCTAACCAGTCCGATAGAATATTGGATTTATGGACATTCGCACCGGAATATTGACAAAGTTATCGGTAAAACACAATGCGTTAGTAATCAGTTGGGGTATGTTTTTCACAATGAACATTATTTGTTTAATCCGGGGAAAGTGATTGAGGTGTAAAATCTGAATTACGACAGCAAATAGACACACAAGAAAAAATTGTATATTTACGAGTAAATTTTATTCATGATGTTTAAACAAATTTTATTTACCGTATTGGCATCAATACTGCTTTGGAGTTGTAAAACAAACACCGAAGATATAGGGAAGGCAAAATAGATGAACGTCTTGTTTGGTATGGCAATATTGGGCTTTTGAGTTATTGGGGGGCGAAAGAAAGTATTATGCGTTTGGAATTGAGGGAATTGGCGGAAGAATTGAAAGTACTTGTGTAAAAGAAATAAAAAAATAGATATGGAAAGATATGTAACACAATTAATTGAAGACTTGCAGGCAGCACAAACGCTTAAAGTTTCTGCAATTTACACTGCGCGAGGGGATGAAATGACAAAAGGCTCTTTTGAAAAATTCTTCGGAATAGAATCAATCGCATTTCCACCTGCTGAGAAATTATCTGAATCTCAACAAATTGCACTGTCTAATGCGATTACCGAATTGTTAGATGCTCATCGTTATATGTTGAATATTACGATGATAAAAGACTTACCTGCGTCGGTTTTGTATCAATATTTGGTAAAAATGTGGACGGAAAGTCTGTATTATGTTACCGACGGTTTGGCCGGATTAGAATTTTGTGAGGATGACCCGGAAAAATGCAGTTTACGTGAATGGTGTAAAGGAACATGGTGCGAGGTGCCGGATGATTATGTACCGGTTTTTTATGATGGAATTTACGATGATGAAGGAAATAAAATAGACATCGAAAAGATTCCGATCCCGGCGCTCTGTCTTACTTGCCAAAGCTACTTGACTGACGATTGGGAAGAAAATATTTTGTGTTCCATGAACAGAGCCGACAAACGAGAAGAAGGCGAAAAATTTGAATGTGGAGCTTATATCCTTCAAACAGATTTAGAACAAGGAAGATTTTATCCGTGATGCGGGATGAAATTTTATGTTTAACCATTTGAAAGCATAATGATTATGTTACAGTTTAAAAAGTACAGTTCCATAGAAAACACCTACGATAAGGAGTTTATGGATAAAATTAAGTTAGAGGGATTGGATTCCCTGCAATATGTAGTACAGGAAAAAGTACACGGTGCGAATTGCTGTTTTGTGACAGACGGACAAACGGTTCGATTTGCCAAACGAACAAGTTTGGTGGAAACCGGAGAAATGTTTTACAATTACGAAGAGTTGTTCAAAAGGTATCAAGAAAGAATTATTAATCTTTTTAATCGGATAAAAAAAAGATATGCCGATACGGAAAGCATTTTGGTATATGGCGAAATGTTTGGCGGTAAATATCCTCATCCTGATGTGAAAAATGATTCAAAGGTAATGAATATTCAGAAAGGGGTATTCTATTGTCCAGTGCATGAATTTTATGGATTTGATTTGTATGTCAATGGATTAGAGCAGAATAAATATCTTTCAGTGGATGAAGCCAATCAATTCTTTGAAGCAGAGAATCTCTTTTATGCAAAAACCTTGTTTCAAGGCACATTGAATAAGTGTTTGGAATATCAGAATGCGTTTCAGAGTTACATTGCCGGTTGGTTGGGTTTACCACCTATCGAAGATAATATTTGCGAAGGTATCGTGATTCGTCCGGTAGAGCCAACTTTTTTTAGAAATGGTTCCCGGTTGCTATTGAAAAGCAAGAACGCCAAGTTTGCCGAAAAGAAAGCAATCAAGAAACGGCAACCAAAGCCGTTTGTTGAACCTACTTACAGTGAAGCACTCAAGGAATTGCTCAATGTGACCGAAGCTTATGTGACAGAAAATCGGCTGAACAATGTTATCAGCAAGATTGGTCAAATTTCGATTCCGAGAGAAATGGGCAAATTGATAGGGCTTTTCAGCAAAGACACTTTAGATGATTTTCTGAAAGAATATGGGAATGATTATGCCTTTTTGGAAAAAAGTGAGCAGAAAATAGTGAATACGTATGTTAATAAACAAGCAGTTAGCATGATTAAAAAAGTGTATATGAATTTATGACAAAAATATATTTTACAGCAGATACGCATTTCTTTCATGCCAATATCATCAAGCATTGTCCCGACCGTCCGTACCCCGAAACGGACGGTGGGATTGACGATTTCAACGTAAAAACAGGCGATTTGCGTGTAGATGTCGGCATTGACGGCATGCTTGCTCGTGAATAATGACTTTATCTGCATATTTCGCAAAAATATCCAAATCCTCTTAGTTGACATTTTCAAATTCGCTTCTTCCACTACAATTTGCTGTTGCAATGACACATACATGATATTCTCGTGCCAATCGTTCGTTGCAATTCATTCTCTATTCGGAATCAAATAATAAGAGAAAATTACTTCTTTTTGGAATTGTATTCTTTTAATAAATAAGGCTGAAGAATGCGATGAGTAGTGGTGTTTTTCTCATAATTTTAATTGTTTGAAAATCAACTGACGTTTTCCTTTGCAATAGTTCTATTATCAGCGAAAAACTGCGTATATTCTGATTGTTGTACATAGGTACTTTTTACTTTCCGATACAGAAATTCCGAAAAATATTCCCCAAAACCTCATCCGTAGAAATTTCCCCTGTTATCTCTCCCAGATAATGCATACACTCCCGGATATCCTGTGCAATAAAATCCCCGGAAACTTGAGAATGTAATCCTTTAATTACCCGATTGATCGAATGAAGCGTTTTGGTTAAAGCATCATAGTGACGCAGATTAGTTACAACCACATCATTTTCACCGATTTCCGGCAAATTAGCGGCTTTCAAAAGGGCGTTTTCCAATTTTTCGGTATTCTTTTTGTACTTGGCCGACAGATAAATGCGTTCGGCAGAAACATGCGGCAAAAATTCTTCTTCAAGAATGGCTTGTTCTTCGGGACTGATTTTGTCTATTTTATTGAAAACGATGATGAGCTTTTTATTTTTTGTTTTCGGGACAATCTTATCGGCAACATACTCAATTTCTTTGTTAAAATGAGTGGTATCAATCATCCAAATAATGATGGAGGCTTGGTCTATTTTCTGAAAAGTCCGCTCAATGCCCAAAGTCTCGATTTCATCGTCGGTAACGCGAATACCCGCAGTATCAATAAAACGAAAAGAAACACCGCCGATATTGAAAACATCTTCTATCGTGTCGCGGGTTGTCCCGTGAATATCGGAAACAATCGCTTTTTCCTCATGTAACAAAAGATTGAGCAAGGTCGATTTACCGGAATTGGTTTCGCCGACTATCGCTACCGGAATACCGTTTTTAATCGCATTGCCCCAACTGAACGAATGAACCAATTTTCCCATCACAATCTTTATATCTTCTGCCAACTGAATCAGTTGGGTTCTGTCGGCAAATTCCACTTGTTCTTCACCAAAATCCAATTCCAACTCAATCAGGGAAACAAAATTCAATAACTGCAAACGGAGCTGTTGCAATTCCTTGCTAAAACCGCCCCGCATTTGATTCATCGCCAGACGGAGAGAGGCCGCCGAGGATGAAGCAATCACATCGGCAACAGCTTCAGCTTGCGACAAATCCATCTTGCCGTTCAGGAAAGCGCGTTGGGTAAATTCACCGGAAGCGGCTAAGGTGCAACCGTTTGCCAAAAGCAGTTTCAATATTTCCTGTTGGATGTAAACCGAGCCGTGGCAACTGATTTCAACCGTGTCCTCACCCGTGAAGGAATGGGGAGCGCGAAAAACGGCGACAATCACCTCGTCAAGCATTTCCGCTCCGGAAACGATTTTTCCCAGATTCAACGTGTAAGGTTCTTGTTTTTCGAGTGTCTTAATTTCTTTAGTAGGAACAAAAATTTTACTGCAAATCGCAATTGCTCCGGATCCGGAAACCCGAATAACAGCAATTCCCCCCTGCCCGGCAGGAGTAGAAACAGCACAAATAGTAGAATTAGTCATTTTTTATAATTTTCCTAACGATACAAAGATATAATAATTATTCCAAAACCGTATAATAAATTTTGGAAAATTACAATCACTTCACTGTTGGGAACGCAGAAATACACAGCCGGGCAGCTCCCATTTTGAGGGAGAATTACTTTTTTTAACCTAATTTTAGCATTTATTCCGAGAATAAAACTTATATTTGCAACTCTTAAATTGATCATTATGTTAGTGGAAAATACCAGCCGATATACACCATAAAAAATGGCAGATGCAGATTAATTGGCTTTCTATACTAAGAGGTTGGGTTGTTATTTTGGTTATTATTAATCATATTTCCCCCAATGTGGATGCATCGGGAGGAGCTATGGGTATTCTTCACGAACTCAATGTTGTTTTTAAATTCAGGATGCCTTTGTTTTTCTTTATTTCCGGATTTCTCCTTTATTATACAAAAATACGGAAAGACAGTCCTTTTGGAAACATTATCAAAGAGCGAATACCGCGCATCATTTGTCCTTATCTTTTTTTTACGCTTGCTGTTTTTTGTGTGAAGTTGATTTTAAGTTCTTATGTCAAACGGCCGGTAACTTTTTCATTTTCATCGATATTGAATATTTTTTTATATCCGGACACCAATCCTTGGGAAATTTTTTGGTTTCTGAATGTTGTTTTGATTTTTTTTCTTTTATACCCCATTCTAAAATATTCACTCAAAAACAAATACTTTCTATTGTTCACAGGGTTTACCTGTCTGGGATTAAATCTGTTTTATCCAACGGACATTTATTTGTTGGATTTATCAACGGTAGCCCGCTATTTAATCTTTTTTTATTTTGGAATATTATTTTCAAAGTACGAGTTGCAGAAATATTTAAAAGGCAAGCAAATCGGGTTGGAATTGTTTGCGATTTTCATTCTATCTCTCTTTTTCGACTATAATAACTTGTTACATTCATTTTCGGGTATCTGTATTTCCGTCCATTTTGCCTTGGTTTGCTCGGAAAAAATGCCGAATTTGTTTTCAAGTTTTAGAAATTATTATTATCAGATTTATCTTTTAGGTACATTCTTTCAAGCCGCTGTATTACAAATGCATACTAAAATTGGAAATTCCTATATTCTGTTGTTGGCATATTGTTTTTTCAGCGCTTTGAGCGGTATCTATGCGCCGGTAATCATTGGTAAAATCATCCGCAAACTACAGTGGAAACCGTTGATGAAGGTAGTTGGTTTCTAATAGTGCCCTTTCTTTGTCCTGTTTTCAGAATAACCGACAATCAGGCGGGAAGTGGCTGTTTCGTATTTGTTGCCCTCGTGAATGGAATAGGCCAGCGGATAGTCGCCTGTACCAGCAAGCAATACTATCTGAGGTTGAGCGTGTTTCCCGTCCTTTGAAAATCCCGTTTTACGCAGTTCATCGGCAGAATCAGTTTCAAAATGAAGCGTGTAAACAAAATCTCACAATAAAGTGTTCATTTTACATTATCAAAATGTTTAACCGCATTTTCCAAATATTCCGCTTGAGAAGGTAGATGTCCATTCTGGTCGTAATATTTATAAACCTGTTGTTTCATTGCCTTATAGAAATTATTATGGGTATAATATACCAGTTGTTTTACACCCTTATCATTGATGAGCCAATATCCGGCAGGATTGCCCAAATTATCGATTTCATTATTATACATTTCCCAATACAAAATAAAGGGGCAACCCCATTGAAGAGCAGATTTTATAAACGCTTTCGATTTGTTGTTCTGTTGTGCCGTGGTGTTGGTGGCGATGTTTTCGTAGATAATGGGAAATCCATATTCACCGATAAACACCCGTTTGCCGGTAATGCCGGGTTTAGCTGTCAGTTTACTTTCGATATAATTCAATTTCGCGGACAAGGTGCCGTCTAAGGCATCATAAGCGGAATAGGAAACATAATCGACGTTGATATTCGGCAAAATTGTGTTGGCAATACGCTCTTTCCCATCCATAGCATCCTTTACCCGATTCACTTCGCAATAGTGATACACCGAAACATCGGATCCGGGATTGGCACTTTTCGCATCATCCACCGCTTGTTGTCGGATGTTGTACCAGGCAGTCATACTTTCCTTTCTTGTTGCATCTGCCGTTATCAGGCTGCCGTCATATCCGTTAAGCAGATGCCAATCGCCTTCCCAATGACCCAGATAAAAGGATTTTCCGGTTCCGTTGCAAGTTTGCAAGAGGTATTCGGCAAGTTTGTACATGTTTTCGTATTCGTCATCCAATTCCTGTTGCGTCATTCCGTCCATAAAGCCGGGCACTTTCGGGGCATACACCCAAAACAGGTAATATCTGAAATCCATTGATAGAATTTCTTTAAACGAGGCATCTTTTTCAAACAATTCATGACTATATGTATAATCCGATTTAGGTAAACCATAACCTTCCAAAGCCAAAGTAATTTTCAGAATATTACTTCCCATCAAAAGAATTTGTTTCGCCGTTTCCACTAATTTGGTATCCTTGGTAAAATTATAAGACGGTCCAATGGATTGCGTTCCTATACTATAATTGTAATTCTCAACTGCTTCGGAATATCTTACAGGCTCGTCAGTATCTTTTTCTTCCGGTTTATTGTTGTCGGAGCATGAAATCGGTGCGATACATACATATATTGCCAACAATATTTTAAAATTTTCGATATTCATTTTAATGATAATTTATTATTTAATCAAGATTGTCGGAGATATCCGTACCTCCGACAATCTTGATTGATTTTAATTCATTCTTTCAAGTGTGTATTCTACAAAAAAGGCAAAATCATAACGGTCTTTCCATCCGTTTTGAGGACGGGAATACCACGCTGCTTGATTGGGATTATCGGGCAACTGCAATTTGATATGATCATTATCCACAATGGTGACATTGCAGCTCAGAACAACGTTGCCATCTATAAATGTAATCCTGCGATTATTTATATCTCGTATCCAGGTAACACCATTGCCGGCAGGTAACCAAAAAAAATCGTCCGGATAATGAATAGCATAACCTATTTCATCCGTTAGATTCACCGCAGTGAGGAAATCCAGTACAATTTGACTTGAAGCCGATTTACCATCAGCACCCAAGTCGGTTACCAATATTCCGGAAGTATTGCCGGCGGCATTGACGCCCTGAAAGTCGAATGTCAACTTGTTATCCAACTCTACGCCATCCGCCGGTGGATTATATACAAGCGTTGTGGGATTGTGCATGATTGGTTCTCCCACCCTCTGTCCCATTCCCGGCGCCGGCCATCTTGGAAGTCCGTATTGTTCCATTTCCGATTTTATATCTACGGTCGTGATTTTCCATCGACCGTTAAAAATCTCTTCAAATATACTGACTTCTATTTCAAATTCCCGTGTCTTACCAGTTTCGGATGTTACAGTATATTTCACGGGACCATTTGCAAAATTTTGCAGAGTACCTGAAGTTGGCGTTACGCTCGCTTTGGGGGAAATAGCCACAGAAACGGGCAGGTTTTGAATATCAACATCAGGCATTACAACTAATGTGATGGTGTTATTCAAATCCAGCGCATTCTTATTGGGCATTATTGCACCACCTATCTGACCGGGGGCTGATGCCCAAAGTATTTGTCTGTCATTGCTTGCATCCTTATAATAACTGTCTTTATCGCAAGATACGGTAAATGACAATATTCCACCAAACGCTAAATATTTTATTATATTAATTGTTTTCATATCTTTATATTTTAGATGTTTTTTATCTTTTTAATCCGGGATTGTAATCATATTCTTCCTGAGGAATCTCATAAAAATAATAATTTTTTACGAGAGTTTTTCCGTATTTAGCTGCCATTGCTTCCATTCCTTTGGTACGGCGTAAATCATAAACACGCTGAAATTCAAAACATAGTTCCCAAGCGCGCTCCTGTACCACGGCTTTTCTATAATCGGCATCGTTGGCGAAATCGCTTGTTGAATAGGGACTCAAACCCGCCCTTGTCCGTATTTGATTCAGTGCAGCTACTCCTTCGGATGAATTTCCACAAGCTTCGGCGTATGTAAGCAATACTTCCGAATAACGTACGAGAGTGTAACGGTTACCTGTATCGCCATCATTATTGGAATCAAGAAATTTAGTGGCAAAGGGGCGTTTACAGTATCCGGCGGAATTGGGAACGCCGTCAACATATAAGGTTCCGTTGTCCCAAGTATGAACTTTACCGGCTACGGTCAATTCGGTGCAGAAAAAAGCCTTTTTCCGCTTATCTGCATCATCAAAGGTATTGTAGAATGGCACTTCTACCCACATGTGTTCCCAACCGTAATACGACGAAAACCCTCCATGTTGAGCCGGAACCATGAATGTTTGCTCCGAACAATAGGGTGTGGTCAACGTACTTGCCAGATTTTTTACTCCAACAGTCGCTAATGACGATATGGTATAGAATATCAATTCGGGGCTGGTTTCTTTCTCCACATTAAAAATATTCAGATAATCATTGTCAAAACCGAAAACTGTCGAGGTTTCCGGGTGGATTACTTTTGCGGCTTCCACCTTTGCTTTTTCGTAGTACAAAGCGGCATCGGGTACAAATTCGTAACCTTCCAAACCCGATTCTTTTGCCGATGCCAAAAATAAATAGGCATTCGCCAGAAGCCCCTGGGCTGCGACCTTATTGGCACGACCTCTTCGTATGTTGGCATCCATTAGATTTTCCGCTTCGATTAAATCGGGAATAATTGATTTTTCATAAATCTCCTGAATAGGTGAAAGTTCCTTGCCTACAAGCTCAAAGCCATCAAGGGTCTGCAAACGTAGCGGCACTTTTCCAAACAAACGCACCAAATTATAATATCCGTAAGCACGCAGGAAATACGCTTCACCAAGCATATGATTTCTTTCGTTTTCGTCCATCTTGATGTCAGGTATATGTTCAATCAGCGTATTTGCTCTACCTGTCACTAAATAGAGTATCAAAAAAGTTTCCCTTGTGGCTGTATTATTACTTCCATCCTGCTGATTTCTGTCCAAATCGTGTTGATCGCTTCCGGCATCGGATTTCAATGTAAATTCTTCGGAAGATAACGAGTTTGCATACAGAAAACTTTGTGAAAGACCTCTGTATGAAGGAATCGGCACATACGCATACATTAATCCTGCAATTGCATCTTCTTCAGTCTGAAAGAAATTTCCCGAATTATAAAATCCATACGGAACCTCCTCCAAAGAACAGGAAGACAAGGATAGTATGACAACGAAAATAAATAAATTAAAGATATTTTTTGCTTTCATTTTGTTATTTTTTTAATGTTAAAATTGAATATTTATCCCGATGGAGAATGTGGCAGGTTTAGGATAGGAACCCGAGTCGAAAATGGATACTTCAGGGTCTATTCCACTGAATTTGGTGAAAACATACGGATTAGAACAGGAAAAGTATATTCTGAAATTTTGAATGTCTTTCCAGTTTCCTGTCTTGAAATTGTATCCGAGCGTGATGTTTGATATCCGCAAATAATCGCCGTTTTCTATCCACCAATCTGATAATTTAAGAGTACGTCCGCCCCTTAAACTTGGAAACTTATCAGTAGGATTGTCCACTGTCCATCTGTTAATTTGCTTGCCTCTCGAAAAACGCTGACTGCTGATGATTTTGACCCCTGTAACTCCATTCATCTGTATATCAAGGTCAAAACCTTTATAGACTAACGACGTACCGATACCTCCTACCCAGTTAGGTTGTGCATTTCCCAATACTACTCCATCCTCTGCAAGAGAAATCTGGTTGTCATCATTTACATTCCTGTATTTGAATTCTCCGGGTTTTGCATCATCACCGCTCAGATAGGTCACCACATCACCTTCCTGTATTATCCCATCATTACGATATCCTACAATCAAGTCCATCGGTTCGCCGTTGCGCCAATACACACCTCCGTCAGAGAACGCGCGCGACCTCAGCAAGCCCAGAGATTCTCCTTCTTCGCCAATATCGGTTACGACAGATTGGTTGTGTGCTGCGGTCAGATTAACTGACCACGAAAGATCCTTTGCGGATATGATGTGCGCATTTACACCGATTTCCACTCCTTTATTTCTTATTTCTCCGGAATTAATCCACACTTTCCCTACAGACGCTGAATGTTGATCTCCTATTCCGCCGGAAAGGGGTAAATTAAGTTGGCGAAGCAAACCCGTTGACTTCTTGTCGTACACATCTGCTGTCAATGTGACGGCATTTTGAAATACCCCAAAATCCAAACCGATATTTGCCTGTGTTGTGGTTTCCCATTTCAGCCCTTTATTACCCATTTGGGTGATACCCAAGCCGGAATAAAGCGTATTTCCCATATAATATTTGTCATTGATATCGCCGGATATTTTATCCATAGTACCATATACGGTTATAGCCTGATTACCGGTTGAGCCGTAGCTTGCCCGTAATTTTAGATCAGACAGCCAGTTCGTCCGGTCTTTCAGGAAATTTTCTTCCGAGAGTTTCCAGCCCAAAGCCAACGAAGGGAAAAATGCATATTTATTATTATCCCCGAATTTTGAAGAGCCATCGTAACGGCCTGTGAAAGTAGCTAAATACCGGTTGTCATAAATATAATTGATACGGGCAATAAAAGAATTGAGCATTTCTTTCGTCTCACCGTTCGTGATTTCATTCTTTTGCGGATTTCCCATACTCATATTTTCATTCGTAATGTTATCGCTGGGAAAACCGCGGGCAATCATACTGTATCCTCGCCATTGCGTCATTTCATTCACAAATCCGAGCATTGCTGAAAAATCATGCACTTCGGCAAAGATTTTTTTGTAAGTACCGTATATATCGCTAAGTATAAACAGCGTTGACCCTAAATTCCGGTCGGCTTCTCCTTCATGAATATTACCAAGAGTTGTGGTGCGTGGATAATATTGGTTTGCATCGGACAGTCCGTATTTTAATCCGGATTGTCCTCTGATGCTTAGTTCTTTCACCGGATTCCATTCGGCATAAGCCAGCATGTTCACATCATACTCATCAGAATGATTTTTTACTTCCTTTGTAACCATTATAGGATTGGAAAAGTCTGTCGGGTTTTCCTTATAGTACGATCCGTCATCGTTATAGACGGGAAAAACAGGATTCCTGTACACTGACGCATACCCTATTAAAGCAGGATCGCGGTCAACATAACTGAATGACATATTACTGCCAAGTTTTAACGAAGGGCTTACTATCTGGTCGAACTTCAAACGGGCGGTTAAGTTATTATAACCCGAACCGATGACTGTTCCTTCTTGTTGGTAATAGGAGCCTGAAAACAGATATGCGTTACTTTTTCCGCCTCCCACAACAGATATATTGTAGTTCTGAACAATGGCGCTGCGCAATACTAAGTCTTCCCAATCGGTTGTTTTATCCCATGTACCTTCGGATAATTCTGTAAGCGAAGGATAATAAAAACCATCGCTGTCCACACCTCCAATATATTTTGGAACTCCTATTCGGGAATCATTGACACTTGCTTCATCAGCTAATAAAGCATAAGTAAACGGGTCTTTGATAATGGCAAAGTTGGATGTGTTGATTTGTTGCACGCCCACATTTGCCGATGCGGATATTGTAGGTTTTTTGTCAATACCACCGCTTTTGGTAGTGATCAGGATTACTCCGTTGGCACCCCGCGAGCCATAGATGGAAGCCGCCGAAGCATCTTTGAGCACTTCGATGGATTCAATGTCGTTGATATTGAATTGCTTCAAGTTTCCTGCATCGCCATACGGGAATCCATCCACTACATAGAGCGGGCTGTTGCTGCCTGCACGCGAACTGATTCCTCTCAACTGGACGGATACACCTGCCCCCGGTTCACCCGACGACTGCGTAATACGCAATCCGGCAACTTTTCCCTGTAACAAAGCATCAATAGATGCTACAGGACGCTTTTCAAGCGAAGAAGCTTTAAGAGAGGTTACCGAACCCGTCAAGTCGCTTTTCTTTTGTGTACCGTAACCCACTACGATTACTTCACCTAAATCGGCGGTGTTTTCTTTCAATACGGCATCAATTATCGGTTTATCTACTGTCTTTTCAACAGCAGCATATCCAAGATAAGAGAAGAGCAATGTTTTCCCTTGCTCTGTTGCTAAGGAGTAACGTCCTTCCGTATCGGTTACGGTTCCCGATGAAGTCCCTTTTACTGATATGCTTACACCGATTAAAGGCTCACCGTTTTCATCCGTCACCAATCCCGTAACTTGTTGGTTTACCTGCGCAAACAATGAAAACGAACAACTAACAAACAGACAGGAATAAAATACTCTCCGTAATCTGTTCCATTTTTTGATTTTTAATTTATTCATATAATTTAATTTATTAAGTTTTTAATTTTATTTTGTATTAATCACATCCTCCAAATACATCTCCGGACGAGCATCATCGTTCAATAATTGAACTTGTACATTGTCGAAAGTAATGTTTTTGACATGCCTGACAAAAAAGCCGTAACTTGGAAGAATATTGCCAAACATACGGTTTTCCGGATAGTCTTTTTCATTTTCGGGTGCAATGATTCGAGCATCTTCTGCTGTTCCGTGACCAATATTTTGGATGATAATATCCCGCAAAATTACGTTTTCCACATAATTGCCGGGAAATCCGGTAATCGAACTGGGTATTTTGCTGATTGTTGTTGCGGTAATTCCGGACAGGATAACATTTTTCAATACGCCTTTACCTCCCCGTCGTGCTCCTAATTTGATAAAAATGGGTGTTTGAACTCCCGTCATAGTGATATTGGAAATGTTGATTTGATCCATCACGCCGCCGTCAACTATTTCTAAAGCAATCCCTGCAATGCAACTGGTTTCCGCATAAATACCCTCCATTCGCGACTTCCATTTGAAAAAAGTATCTTCGGAAGCAGCCCGGACAACACAATTACTTATCGTGATATTTTTGAATCCTCCGATTGATTGGGTTCCCATTTTGATGGGATTGCAGGTCGAAGCGATATTGCAGTTGGTAATGGTTACATTCTCGCAGGGTTCCTTTCTCCAACTTTTGAAACAAATACCGTCATCAATGGCATCAATAAAACAATTGGAAACAATGACATTTTTACTGTCAATGTCAATGCCGTCGTTATTCCAGTTGACCTGCCCGTGAATGGAAATGCCGTCGATACGAACTTGCTCGCAACCATAAACCAGCAAGGTCCAAAAGGCGGAATTCACGAGTTTGATATTTCTTATGTCCACATTTTTACAATCGTTGATATAGACCAATGCCGGACGTTCTTCATTGTTATTCCCTTTTTGAAAAACCGAATGACCTCCATTTCCGTCAATTGTTCCTTCTCCGATAATTGAGATGTTGGACACCTTATCAGCCCGTACAAAAGCCATGTCCCCGCTTTTTCCGGGATAAACCTCTATTCGGGGAATGCCTTTTAATACAGCCTTTTTATGCAATTCAAGCGTTACATTGTCTTTCAGGTAGAAAGTTCCGGACAAATATGTCCCTTCCGGAAAATAGACCACCCCTCCGCCGGAAGCCGAACAGTCGTCAATCGCTTTCTGAATGATTGTCGTATTTTCTGTAATACCGTCCGGTTGAACGCCGTATTCCCGCAGGTTGATGTCCATAGCGTGTATGGATGTGAACACATTCAGGAAAACGCCTAATACAAAAATAAGTAATCCTTTTTTCATGTGATTAATTTTAAAATATATTTATAAAAACACCAAATACATACCTAATGCCATAATCAGCAATAACACACTCAATACGCGGAAATTCTTATACCAAGGTATGTTTCGCAATTCCTTCGTATCTTCGTGCCAAAGACTTTTCCGCCAAGTATATTCCTCTATAATATCCGCTACCGGTTTTTCGCTGTTCAGACTGAAAACAATATTAATCAAAATGCTGATTGCCAATAATATCGGTGCCCAAAACAGGAAATGGAAAGGAGCCGTAATCCCAAAACCGAATTTGAGAACCAAAATCGCCACCGATAGCAACAATCCGCTC
>BNTV01000079.1 GCA_025996865.1 Bacteroidia bacterium | reverse complement strand
ACCGGCTTGTACAGTTTATCAATACTCATTAGTTTACAATATGTTAACTATAAAATCATTCCTTTTACCGATCCTGATTTTATCTTTTTTGCCATATTGGCCTGCATTGTATTTTTATTCTTCAATTGCCGGAAATGGGCAAAATGTTTCGCAGGAGATGTCGGCAGCATGGCTATTTCATTTTGGATTGTTACGCTACTGCTTCAATTGATGATAAAAGATAACTCATGGGTATGGCTCTTTTTCTTATCTGTTTATGGGGTTGATTCGGTTTGCACTATTCTGCACCGGCTTTATTTACGCCAAAACATCTTCAAAGCCCACCGGATGCATTTCTACCAAATTCTATCCAACAATTGGGGTATTTCTCACCTCAAAGTTTCCGTTTTATATGCCTTTGTACAATTATCGATTTGCGGACTGATTATTTATTTCCGGGAATACAGAATGTTATGCGCAATCGTTGCAGTAATTATTTTGTTGTTGGTTTATCTACTTAAATTCAGGCCGTCTATTTGCAAAATATAAAGAAAACCCCTATCTTTGTTGCATATAGAGAAACCAATGGCAAAAGACAATTTGATACGATTCGACTGGGCGGCTAAACGCTTGTTGCGACAAAAATCCAATTTTGTTGTATTGGAAGGCCTATTGTCCACGCTATTAAATGAAGACATCCGGATAGAGCGGATGTTGGAAAGTGAGGGCAACCAAAATCAGTTTGAAGATAAATTCAACCGGGTAGATATGCTGGCTGAAAACAGCCGGGGCGAGTTAGTTATTATAGAGATTCAAAACAACCGGGAATTGGATTATTTTCACCGGATGCTCTACGGTGTATCTAAAGCGATAACCGAATACATTACGATGGGAGACCCTTATTCTAATGTAAAAAAAATATATTCGGTCAATATTATCTATTTTGATTTAGGTCAGGGGAAAGACTATATCTATCATGGTTTTACAGAGTTCCGGGGTATTCATTATAACGACATCCTCCAATTATCCGAACGTCAGCAGGAACAATTCAGATATAAAAATGTAGGTAGTTTGTTTCCGGAATACTATGTACTGCGAGTGGATGAATTTGATAAAAAAGCCGTTACTCCATTGGATGAATGGATTAGTTTTCTGAAAACAGGAGAGATTTCGTTAACAGCAAAAGCGAAAGGTTTGCCTGAAGCCAGAGAACGTTTACGTATTGACCGCTTAAGCGTTTCCGAACGTCGTCAATATGATGCACACATGGAAGCTTTGCGTTATCAACGCAGTGTAATTCAAACCAGTTTAATTGATGGTAGAGCAGAAGGCAGAGTGGAAGGTCGAGCAGAAGGCAGAATGGAAGGCAGAGTGGAAGGTCGGGCAGAAGGCAGAGCGGAAGGAGAAAAGGACAAAGCCTTGTCCATTGCACGCAGAGCTTTGCAAAAAGGAATGGATATAGCAGATATCATGGACCTGACCGGACTGGAAGAAGCCGATATAGAAAAAATCAAATAAAATAACAACGTTTCACTCAAGAGGTCTATGGGATGAGGTAAACTCTTTTTCCAAAAATTCAGCAGTAAAGCCAACGCCCGACATTACCAATTCCTCGGGAGTCCCTGCAAAAAGCACTTTACCCCCGCCTTTACCACCCTCAGGTCCCATATCAATAATATAGTCGGCACATTTAATAACATCAAGATTGTGCTCAATGATAATCATCGTATTTCCTTTGTCAACCAAACGGTTAATAACATCGAGGAGAACTTTGATATCGTCGAAATGCAGTCCGGTAGTAGGCTCATCTAAAATATAAAGGGTTTTCCCCGTATCTCGTTTCGCTAATTCAGTCGCTAATTTCACCCGTTGACTTTCACCGCCGGACAAGGTAGTGGACGATTGCCCAAGTTTGACATAACCCATGCCGACATCTTGCAACACTTTGATTTTGTGGTAAATATTAGGCACGTTTTCAAAAAATTCAACAGCCATATTGATGGTCATATCCAGCACATCGGCGATGGATTTTCCCCGGTAACGAACTTCGAGGGTTTCGCGGTTGTAACGTTTGCCGTGGCAAACTTCGCAAGGCACCATTACATCCGGTAAGAAATTCATTTCGATGGATTTATAGCCGTTTCCGCCACACGTTTCACAACGTCCGCCCACGACATTGAACGAAAACCGTCCGGGTTTGTAGCCCCGGATTTTCGATTCGGGCATTTCGACAAACAGGTTGCGAATATCCGAAAAAATACCGGTATAAGTGGCCGGATTGGAGCGCGGCGTCTTCCCGATAGGAGATTGATCCACGTTCACAATCTTGTCGATGTATTCCAATCCTTCAATAGACCTGTAAGACAGCGGATCTTGAATGGAACGGTACAACTTTTGGCTGATAATCGGTTCTAAAGTATCGTTGATAAGGGAAGATTTTCCGCTCCCCGAAACACCGGTAACGCAAATAAATTTCCCCAAAGGCAAATGAACGGTTACATTTTTCAGGTTGTTGCCTGTGGCGTTTTTCAAAACAATTTTTTTTCCGTTTCCAGGCCTTCTTTTTTTCGGAACAGGAATGCGCTCTTTCCCGTTCAGGTACGAAGAAGTTAGCGTATTTGCTTTAAGCAATTCGGTTGGAGTTCCGGCAAATACGATTTCTCCACCCTTGCGACCGGCGCGAGGACCAAGGTCAATCACATAATCGGCGCTCAGCATCATGTCTTTATCATGTTCCACAACGATGACCGAATTACCCGTATCGCGCAGTTGTTTCAACGAATCGATCAGTCGGGCATTATCGCGCTGGTGCAAGCCAATGCTCGGCTCATCAAGGATATACAATACATTGACCAACTGTGAACCGATTTGAGTAGCCAACCTGATACGCTGGCTTTCTCCTCCGGAAAGACTTGTGGATGCCCGATCCAATGACAAATAATCCAACCCGACATTCAGTAAAAACTCAAGCCTTGAATGAATTTCCTTGAGAATTTCCGTTGCAATCGCTTTTTGTTTGTCCGACAAGTGGTTGTCCAAATCGTTCAACCATTCGTAAAGTTCGGAAATATCCATTTCCGACAGGTCGGCAATATTTTTTTCATTCAGGAAATAATGCAGCGCTTCCTTGTTTAGCCTTTGTCCGAAGCATTCGGGACAAAATTGTGTGCGAATAAATTGTTCCGCCCATTTCTGGGCAGCCGCCGAAGTTTCTTGTTCCTGCTGCATGGTAATGTACTTATTAACGCCCTCAAATGCAAGGAAATAATTGGAGTTACCCAATGATTCGTTTTTGATATACAAACGGTTTTCCGTTCCGTTCATGATTTCGTCGATGGCTTCTTCAGGAACATCTTTCAAAGGCGTTTTCAAAGTTGATCCGTATCTGTCCAAGATGGCTTCAATTTGCCAAAATATCAACACATTACGATATTTTCCCAAAGGGGCTATACCTCCTTGGTTAATATCCAATTCGGGATCGGGAATGATTTTCTGTAAATCAATTTGATTCACATAACCCAAGCCTTTACATTTGGGACAAGCGCCTTGCGGAGAATTGAATGAAAAATTGTGCGGAGCCGGTTCGCTGTACGACAATCCCGTATCGGGATCCATCAACCGGCGACTAAAATAACGAACATCATCCGTTCCCATTTTAAGAATCATCAACAAACCTTCACCAATGCGCATCGCGGTTTTTACACTTTCTTTAAGCCGTTTGTCGTCATACCGACGAATAAGCAATTTGTCGATAACTACTTCCACCGCGTGATTTTTGTAACGGTCTAATTTCAAACCCGGAATGATTTCACGCAATTCACCGTCCGTGCGAACGTTGAGAAATCCTTTTTTTTGCAATTGTTCGAACAGTTCTTTGTAATTACCTTTCCTGTTTCGGACAACCGGAGCCAAAATATAAACCTTGTCTCCGTCATATTGTTTTATAATCAAATCAACGATTTGTTCCTCAGTGTATTTGACCATTTTTTCTCCGGAAAGATAGGAATAAGCATCGGCTGCACGGGCATAAAGAAGGCGGAGGAAATCATAAATTTCCGTAGTGGTTCCCACCGTTGAACGGGGACTGCGGTTGGTCGTTTTCTGTTCGATAGAAATAACGGGGCTTAAGCCGGAAATCTTGTCCACGTCGGGACGTTCAAGGTTACCGAGAAATGAGCGGGCGTAAGCCGAAAAAGTTTCGATATAGCGCCGCTGTCCTTCGGCAAAAATCGTGTCGAAAGCCAAAGAAGATTTACCGCTTCCACTCAAGCCGGTAATGACGGTAAATTTGTTGCGGGGAATTTGGACGTCGATATTTTTCAGGTTATGGACGCGGGCGCCTTGGACGTCGATGATTTCGTTATATTTTTCCATTCCTTTACATTAATATCATGCAAAAGTACAAATTTATCTTTTACCTCATATACTTCTTCAACAAATATTTCAAAGGAGCGAAAATTCTGTCGAACAAACTTCTGTCATCAGTTATGATTTCTGCCTGTCCGGTCAATTCACCGGTAAAATCAAGTATTTTGCCGGTATTCGTTGTCAATCCATTGGTTAAATTCACTTCAATAGCATAATTGTTTTCGTTGGGAACAAGGGAAATGGTTTTTACTGTACCTTGCAAAGTTCCGTATTCCATGTACGGGTAACCGTTCATCTTAATATTTACCCTTTGCCAAGGTTTGATTTTCCCGGACATGGATTCGGGACTCTTTATTCTTCCGATGATTTTCCCCGGATTTTCGGGAATAACCGCCAATACTTTGTCTCCCAGGTTAGTGAACTGGTTGCTTGTCCAAAACGTGTTGAAAGTAACCGTTCCACTGATTGGACTAATCAACAAATACGTTTGTTCCCAATTTTCGATGGCAGTTTCCAATTCATTTTTTGCCGTTTTCAGGTTGGAGAACAAGTTGTTTTGTTCTCGTTGGTACTGAATGTCAAGTTTGGAGAGCGACTCCTGTAATTGCCCGGATTCTATCCGGTCGGAAGCAAGGTTGGTCTGCAACTGTTGGAGCGACTGATGAATATTTAACCAAACGCTTTCTGCAGTTTCCATTTCCGCTTTCGAGATGGTACCCCTCTCAAACAAATGCTTTTCCCTTTCGTAAGCCGATTTTGCGATTTCCAGTTCTTTTTGTTTCAGTTCTAATTGTTTCCTGAGATTGGATGTGTAAATTTTGTGTCCTGAAATTTGGGTATTCAAGGCTTCTTTTTCTTTTTGTGTAGTGTTCAGGGAAAGGAAATTCCGATAATCGGTAGCTATTTTTATGAATGTAGAGTAAACGTTCTGGATGTTTCCCAATTCATAAGTCGTATTCAAAAATTCTTCCGGCAAATGGAAAGTCGAGTCGTTGATTAGGCTTTGGGACAACAGGATTTTTATTTCCAATATGTTGGATGTATTAGCAGGATTTTCAATCACAGCAAGGATTTCACCATTTTTTACCGATTGTATGTCCGAGCAGTTCAATTCCTTGATTTTTCCACTTGTTTTGGCGACCAGCCACACCGGTGGATTTTGAGTGGTAATCAGAATTTCGCCTTGTACAATATCCGGATATTTGAAGAAAAAACTACCTGTCAACAAAAGCAAAATTACTCCGCAAATTACGGAAATGCCGCTGCGTATCAGAATGTGAGGCGGGCGGGAGAGGATGTCGTTCATCTCCTCACTGCGTAATTCTATGTTGATTTCGTCTTTCACAATTCCAGTTGATTTTTAACCAGATTATAATAAGCGCCCCGCTTTTCCGTCAGTTCCTCATGTGTTCCCATTTCTACAATCTCTCCTTTTTCCAATACAACAATCTGGTCGGCATTACGAACGGTGCTGAGGCGGTGGGCAACAACCACAACAGTTTTTCCCTCGAAGAATACAGAAAGATTATCCATGATTGTCTTTTCGTTGTTGGCATCAAGTGCATTGGTAGCCTCGTCAAAGAAGACAAAAGAAGGTTCTTTGTAAACAGCCCGTGCGATAAGGACTCTTTGTTTTTGCCCTTGGCTTAAGCCATGCCCTTCATTACCGATTTTCGTATTGTAGGACAAGGGAAGGGATTCGATAAAGTCGCGGATGTTTGCAACGGTTACGGCATGAAGAAGTTTTTCTTTGTCGATGAATTCTTCACCGGGAGCGATATTTCTTGCAATAGTATCGGAAAAGATGAATCCGTCCTGCATGACGATTCCGCATTGTTTGCGCCACTGACGCAGGCTGTAGTTATCCAATACCGTATTCCCCAAAGTGATACTGCCTTTATCCAAAGGATAAAAGCCCAATAGCAACTTGACCATTGTTGTCTTACCGCTACCGCTCGTACCGACAATAGCCGTTTGTTTATTTGCCGGAACAACAAGGTTGATGTTTTTCAGAACAGGTTCTCCTACAGATGATTTATCATAGGAAAAGGTTGTATTTTCCAAACGTAAGGTTTTGCCGGCAGGAATTTCCCGGATTTTGCTTTCGGTTACCGGTTCTTCATCTTCTTTAGTATGGATTTCACGGAGACGTTCCAAACTGAGTTTGGCATCCTGCGTCGAACGAAAGAAGCCAATGAGCTGGTCAATCGGACTGTTCAACTGTCCGATGATGTATTGAACGGAAAGCATCATACCGAGCGTCAACTGTCCGTTAACAACTAATTGGGCGACAAAGACGGTTATCAGGATATTTTTCGTTTGATTAATCAAAATTGCGCCGGAATCCTGATATTGTCCCAAGGCCAAACCTTTCACCCGCAAACGGAATAATCGGGCTTGTATGCGTTCCCATTCCCAACGTTTCTGTTGTTCGCAGCCATTGAGCTTGATCTCTTGCATACCGGTAACAAGTTGGATAATATTGCTTTGATGTGCGGATTGTTGAGCAAAGTTCTTGTGGTCGAGGTCGGCGCGTTTCTTCATAAAAAGCCATACCCAGCAGAAATACAAGGCGCTTCCGATGAAAAAAATGGCGAATATTTTCAAATTATACAAGCATAAGATAATCCCGAAAATCAGGATATTGAACATGGAGAAAAGGGTGCCGAGCGTCGAGTTGGTCAAAAAACTCTGGATGCGACTGTGGTCGCCGATACGTTGTAAAATATCGCCGGTCATCTTGGTATCAAAATAGCCCATGGGCAACTTCATCAGTTTTATCAGAAAATCGGAGATGAGAGCAATGTCAATACGACTACCCAGATGAAGCAGAATCCACCCGCGAATGAATTCGATGGTGGAGCTACTAAGGGTAAGCATAAGTTGGGCAATAAGAACCAAATAGATGAAGCCTATGTTGCGGCTGTTAATGCCGATATCGACAACAGATTGGGTCAGGAAAGGGAAGATTAGTTGTAGCAAACTGCCGAAAAGCAAACCTAAAACTAACTGGAAAATGAAATTCTTGTACGGTTTCAAATAAGAAAACAGGAAGGAAAAGCTTCGCCGGTTTACAGTTTCGTCCTCGGATGTGTAAAACTCCGGAGTAGGTTCAAGAAACAGAGCAATACCTTCGTCTTTCCCTTCGCGCCGGTTTGAAAGCCAGCAGCGGCAGAATTCTTCTTGAGTGTATTTAAGTTTGCCACCGGCAGGATCTGCTACATAAAATTGGAAATTGAAAGTTGAAAGTTGAGAATGATTTTGAGTTTTTCCGAATAATTCTTGAATTTTAAAATTTTTGATTTTTTGAATCTTATAGAGTACGACGAAATGATTCTGATTCCAATGAACGATACAGGGCAAAGGCGCTTCTTCAGCCAGTTGTTCAACAGACAGACGAGCGCCAACAGTACGAAAGCCAAGGCTTTCGGCTGCCTCGCTAATACCAAGCATAGAAACACCTTCACGTGTGAGGTTGGATATTTCACGCAAGCCTTCCAGGGAATAACGACGGCCATAATAGGCGGCAATCATGCGAAGGCAAGTCGGCCCGCAATCCATTGCGTCGTGCTGTACAAATGCAGGGAAAGATTTCATTTTTCCGCGTTTGGTTTTTATACGGCTTGAAGTTCATTAATAAACTGAGGCGCTTTTACACAGCGGGGATCAGGATAATCCCAGTTTTTATCTCCGTATCCTTTCAACACATCGGCATAACACTTGTTCGGAAAAGAGAGACATTCATCAAAAATAGCGCATTTTTTGCAGACGCTTTCGTCTCTGAAATGTTCTCTTTTTGGGAAAGCCAGCTCAAGCGCCCTGGAAGAGTTCCAGACTTCTTCAATGGACTGTTTGGAAACGTCACCGATTATAAACCGGGGATTCCAATACAATTGCTCGCAAATCGTAACTTTTCCATCCGGTAAAATAACCATGTTCGAATAATTTGCCGAGCACCTGCTCCCTATGAATTTTCTACTTCCTTCTTCCGTCTTAAAATATTTTTCACCGGTATCCATCGACCACAAAATATTTACAGATGTCGTCTTTTTAACTTCTTCCACCCATTGATTAATATCATTAATACGCTCTTTGGATAATTTTATACGGTCAAAATCACCCCGACTGTACAAAGACTTAAATCCGACTCTTATTTCCCACCGTCTCAAGTGTTTAAATTGTCCTAAAAAATCATGAAGCGATTTCAAATTATCAATCGTTTCGTTGTATTTTGTAAGAACAGTTGCCACTTGAAAGTCAATCCCGTGTTTGTCTATATTGCTTATTGTTTGTTTAATTTTTTCCCCATAATCAGATTTTACATGAAGAATTTGTTTCAATGCTTCAGGGTCAAGAGCGTCCAACGAAATCTGAATAGGGATTCCGTATGGTTCAAAAGTAATTATATCTTCTTCACTCAATGGCACTTTTGTTGAAACTAACGATTCTTTATAACCATTTTCAATAAGGAAATCAAACAATTCTTTCCAGTTTTTATATAGAAAGACTTCCCCGCCAACAATGGTAAAAACCGCAACTCCCCATTTTTTCGCTTGTAAGATGATGTCTTTTATTTTATCAAAAGAAAGGGGTGTCGCTTTTACACTTTTATTTGCATAGCAATACACACAATCCGTATAACAATGATTATTAACCATAAATAAGATACTGGCAGGGGCAACATAATAACGTTCTTGTGTCAAGTCAATTTCCTTATACGCAAATTGTTGCGGAGTATAATGAACGGAGTTGCCAAACAATTGCCCTTCTTCAATAACAATATTTCGTGGAAAATAATTAACTGTCCCTTTATAATTTGTCACCGCTATTTCATTATTATTGATGAATGGTTTGATTAAAGCCTCAACATCTTCTTCCGGCATTTCCAAGAAGTAGGATAATTCCTTTGTAAGGTCGGGAATTGAAACCGGCTCGGACAAAAAGGAAAAAATCATCGCATAAACAGGATGTATTCGAGACATCCATCTTGGTTGAACAAGCGAGGCATATTTCTTGTCAACAAATGACGGAGCAAGGATATGACTTCTTTTTATATCATGCCTCAACTGGTAAAAATGGTTAAACACTATTTTCTTATCTGTATTCATAAAACTATATCTATTTTTAATGAAAACTAAAATAAGAGGTTGTCTTCAAAAAGGTTAACTCTCAAAACAACCTCCTATAAAATTACATTGCTACGATAACAATTTCATACACAATAAAATGTGCTAAAAACGTTATCAAGTTTTCCCGTTACAAACGCCAATTCCTGAAGTACAAACCGCACCTCCGTCACAAAAGCCGGCTCCAATCTCGCGGACGTCATTACATACTCCGGTACCACAGCCATCCACCAAATCGTTCGGAACCCTCTGATTTATACCTCCTTCTAAAACGGCAAGTTCTTCCAGTTTCAGTTTTTCCTTGCCAAAAGACAAGTCTTCAAATTTAACTTTTTCCATTGTTGTTTAAGTTTTAATTGTTAATAAAAATTTATAATCACTACTTTCGAAAGTCGTTTTTATTTCGGTTAATTTTTTTTAAGTTTCCATCTTTTACCTCTCTCATCTTTCTTCATATTTTGCAAAAGTTGAGTTCGGTTAAGGTCTTTGAGTTCCATATTTCCAAAAACGATTTGTTCTTCGCCGACGGTACTCGCACGTTTTTTTATTTCATTAATAAATTTATCTGTAAATATTTCATACAAAGGTACACTCCTTGTTTCTTCATCCACAGGTTCTAAGAAAATATAGCCATCATAATTGTCCTCGAAAGCGCCTGTTTTCATATCGAAACATAACTCGGAGGAAGCATCGAACAATTCTTTTCCAAAAGGACTGTTATGCAGGTTGAAAGCAACTTGTTTGTTCCCGTTTTTTTCAAAAACATAATCGTAAAGACCTTTCCTTATTTTGCCATAAGTATATCCTTTATTTGAAATTACCGGTGAATGGGTGAATATGGAAAAAATATTTTCTTTACCCCATTTTTCTGATAAAATAAATGCCGCTGACCTGCCGTTTTTTTGATAAGCACCACGATTCAGAGTAGAAGACTTATAGGCGTGTCCGCTTCCGACAATAAAAAGGCAACTACGTTTGTCTTGCGTCGATTGAATATAAGTTTCAATCGTATTAGCCATACATTCATTCCTGTCGGGTACTGCATTAAGGAAGGATTTATATTGTTCTTTTGTCGTTATTGTTGCGTAAAAAGGTCGTGAAAATTCAGTCGCCACTACCTTGATTTTCTTTTCTTTAGGCAAACTATTATTTAGATCCCACAAATTGAGGATAAAATCATACATGCCCCTATCGAACCATCCCGTCAGTTCTTCTTTTCGGAAAATATCCAGAATGATGTTGGCATCCTTCTTTTTGTTGCTGAAAAATGTATCAAACGCTGCTTGGGCGTCTGCTGAAAGTTCCAAAAAAACAGTTCCCGTTGTATCGTGAAATTCAGGCGCTTTTATAAGTTGCCGCATCAAATCCCAGGATGTTTTCCGGAAATGTATTTCACCATAGAAAACCAATTTATGGTTTTTCAATGCGTTCATTAAAAAGTCTTTGGGCTGTTTTCCATGTATTTTAAGATAATTAACGAATGCCGTTGTATCGGTCGATACGGAGTCCAACAATTTTATTTTGCGGGCAAATGCCAAATGGGTATCGGCATTTTTGAGAAACACTTCACGCGCGTCTTCAGGGCTTTCTCCGCCCCACCCTTCTCCTGTGTTCAGCCATTGTCCGTTTTCACGGGAAAAATACCAACAGGTATATAGAGAATCTTCATAACTCGAAATCACGGCTGCAACGGAATCTTTATAAATGACAACTTCTTGGATGTATTTATTTAATTCCTTTTCGGAAAGACGGCGTGTATTATCGGTAATTTTGTTTTTTATTCGAAGAGAAGATAAGGCTATTAAGTCTTCGCTTTTCCCGTTTCCTATTGTGTAATTATAAATCAGGAAAGTATTAAGCGGACTGCTAACATCGTATTTCTCCGGAAAATCTTTCAAATTTTTATTAACCGGAATAATCTTATAGTCTTCTTCAAGGATTTGACTCTTTGCCGGATAAGATACAAAAATCCAAATGCCTATTAGAAGGGAAAAATAATTGAATATTCGTTTGTTACCGTTTTTGGCACAAGTTTTGCATGCTCGTTTCATCTTTTTGTAATTTTTTAATAAGAGTGACGGATTAGCAACTTCCGTCACCCTTGATTTAACAAAAATTCTTAACCATATCAATTCCTACTCTATCAAAGCTTTTCGGATCCGCTCTTTTTTTCTCGCAACCTGCTTGCATTTTGCATGCCGGACACGTCCAATTTCCTGAGACCTTGTCAGGGTTTTGGCCAATTAGCTCACATTCATATTTTTATATCGCCTTTTTGGATCTTGGTTTATATCATTTACTCATTGGTTAATTGGGGATCGGCTTCATACAGAGGCCCCTTTAAACAAGGTGGCGAGCCTTGTTTGAAAGAAAAATCCCGAAAACATCTCTCTTTTCGCATGATTTATTTACCCGATTTTTGAACGTACAATATTCGAATCGAATCGTCAGACTGGATTTCTTTTATTTTTCGCTCATTGGTTTCAATGAGAACGATACAGTCCGGATTTGGAACACTGTTCTGGTAAATCGACAGCAAATCACAATTCAAAACCTTAGAAATATCTGCCAATAATTCCACATCAACATTTTTACGTTCAAATATGGAATATGCATTCGTTCTATTGCAATGCAACGCTTTTGCAAAATCAGCAACACTCATGCCTTGTTCCCTGACTTTTTCATGAATAATTGATCCTATATGAACCTTTTCCATCAGTTAAAAGTTTTTATTGTTTGGTTTATTATAAATGAAACTTCCCCATATTCAATTTTCAGAGGCACCATCAAACATCTGTAATCGCAAATAAGTAATTTCATGTACAATTCTTAATCGTTTTGCAAAAGTAATGGATATATTTTTAACAAACAAGAATTTAGTGTATCATATTTCTGACATTTTGTATTAAATTTTTGACAACAGACGGAGGATACTCAATATCCGTTAAAAACAAAGCATTCCCCGGCACAGAACTCCCTGCGCCGCCCCGGTCCTTCGATTCAATAACCGCCCTAAAATCTTCAATCGACAATTTTCCCCGCCCGACATCCAGCAGCGTGCCGACAATAGCGCGTACCATATTTCGCAAAAAACGGTCAGCCGTAATGGTAAATACCCAGACGTCAACCGTTTGCGTCCATTCAGCATGCATAATCCGGCAAAGGTTGGTTTTCACATCCGTATGTAATTTGCTGAAACTCGTAAAATCGGTATATTCAAAAAGCACGAAAGCCGCTTCGTTCATCAAATCAAAATTCAAAGGACGGTTGAGACGGTAATGAAAAGGATAACCGAAGGGGTCTTTCCGGAAAGAAATGTAATATTGATAGGTTCTCGAAACCGCATCAAACCGGGCATGCGAATCAGGCGAAACCCGGATGATTTTTTGAATGGAAATATCCGGCGGTAAAATACGGTTCAATTTACCGGTCAAAATTTCCGGTTCGAAATCATTACCGTCCCAGTCGAAATGAGCAACCATCATGCAGGCATGCACACCTGCATCCGTGCGCCCGGCGCCGGTAATCGAAACGGGTTTTCGTAAAAGAATGCCCAAACTTTCTTCTATCTTTTGTTGCACGGAAACACCATTGGGTTGATTTTGCCAACCGCAATAATTAGCGCCGTTGTAGGATAGATAAATAAAATACCTTTCCATTTTATTTGATACGAATAAAATGCAAAAATAATGCATATTATTCAACTTTCTGCCAATTTATAGAATTTTAAGACTATTATTCCTCTTTTCTTTGTACTTTTGCAGTCGAAAAAATAAAAAACAATGAATCAAAAAAGCAATCAAACTTTGGCAAAACGACGGGCAGGATTCGTCCTGACAGCCGTTCTTGGCCTTTTATTGCTTTCATTCTTCTTTTTCTCCTGCGCAAGCCTCGGCTCCCCCGAAGGCGGAGACATCGACGAAACTCCTCCCCGCTTCGTTAAAAGCAATCCACCCGCCAACGCCACAAGGTTTGAAGGGCACAAAATCGAATTGTCATTTGATGAATACATCAGCATTGAAAAACCTTCGGAAAAAGTAATCATTACACCGCCCCAAAAGCGAACGCCGGTAATCAGAGCCATCGGAAAAAAAATCTCGGTCGAACTGAAAGATACCTTGATTCTCAACACTACTTACACGCTCGATTTCACCAACGGAATTGTAGATAACAACGAAAAAAATCCCTTGGAAGGTTTTACTTTTGCTTTTTCAACAGGCGATGTAATCGACTCGTTAATGATATCCGGATTGTTGCTCAATGCCGAAAACTTGGAACCGCTATCGAATGTCATCGTCGGAATCCACTCCAATCCGGAAGACTCGGCTTTTACTTCTCTGTCTTTTTTGCGCACTACAATGACCAACGACCGCGGAAAATTCAGTATCCGCAATGCGGCGCCGGGAACCTACCGGCTTTTTGCACTGAAAGATATGAACCGCAATTACAAATTTGACCAGAAAACGGAAGAAATCGCATTCCTCGATTCCCTGATTGTTCCGTCCTTTGAGCCTGCCATCCGGATGGACACGGTTTGGAAGGACAGCCTAACTGTCGATACAATTAAAGAAGTTCATTATACGCGGTTTACTCCCGACGATTTGACGCTTTTCTTTTTCAAGGAAAATTTTGAAACACAATATCTTTCCAAGTCGGAACGGCCTATCCGGAACCAACTCGCTTTCCATTTTAATTCCGCCGATAGTTTGCCGCCAGCCATTTATTTGATAAAAGAAGACAGTATCGAAAATATACGCGAAGATTGGTACATTCCGGAATATTCGCCGGACAAGAAAAATATTATTTACTGGCTGACCGATTCGTTGCTCTATCAGCGCGATACCCTCCGATTGGAAGTCGATTATTGGCAAACCGACACCTTGTTTAACTTGTCGCCGGTCACAGATACGCTTCGGTTTATGTGGAGAAAAGAAGCGCCCAAGAAAAAAAGCAAAAAAGAATTAGAAAAAGAAGCCGCAACCATCGATTTTCTTAAAATCGACCTTTCCCTGAAAAGTTCGGCCGATATTTTCGATACCTTAAAAATTACTTTTTCCGAACCCGTTCGGGAATTTGATCCGAAAAAGATTCGAATACGGCAAAAAGTCGATACTTTATGGGAAGCGCGGGCTTTCCCGATGGTCAAAGACACCTTGAATCCGCGCATTTTTTATATCAATAACGATTGGACTTATGGACGGGAATTTCAGATTATCGTCGATTCTGCCGCCATTTTCAGCATTTATGATAAATGGAATGACTCGACATCCGTTCAATTCAAGTTCAAAGAGCAGGAAGAATATGTCAATATCTATGTGAAAATACTTGGAGGAGAAGGCAACGGGTTTGGCGAACTTTTAAATAATTCGGATATAGCGATTCAAACCTCTGCTTTGTATGATGGCGAACTTGTTTTTGAAAATCTCAATCCCGGCAAATACTACTTGCGGTACATTGAAGACCTCAATGGAAACGGGAAATGGGATACCGGCGATTATGCCCGCCATTTGCAACCGGAAAAAGTGTATTATTATCCCAAAGCGATTGACCTTCCGCGTAAAAACACAGATCTTGAAGTCGAATGGGATATCCGGATGCTGCCGGTTGACAAACAAAAACCGTTGGAAATAACCAAAAACAAACCGGCAGAAAAGAAGCCTAAACGGAGCGAACAAAACAAGAATCAGCAAAGAAACAATACGAACCAGTCCAATTCCAACCGGACAAATATGCCGGCAGGTGGAAATTCTCCCCGGACTCTTCAACGAGATTTACCAGCAACGCGATAGAAAAATGAAAAAAATATTCTTACTTTTGGGCTTATTTTTATTGATTTCTTCGGCACACGCTGAAGAAGCCCCCTTTAAAGAAGGAGAAGTATTGAAATATGACATCAATTTCAAATGGGGTTTGGTCATGATGAAAGCAGGAACGGCAAATCATACCACCAAAAGAGCTGTTTATGAGAATAATAGCACCTATAAAACCGTTTTGGATTTCAAGACAACCTCTTTTTTCGACGGAATATTCAAAATCCGGGATACCTTGTTTTCACATATCAATACCGATCTCGAACCGCTTTATCACATCCGTAAAGTCAATGAAGGAAAAACCCATTTTTGGGAAGAAGTATTCGTCGAAGCGTATAGCGCAAATTATACAAAAGCCAGAGTCCGGAAACAAAACGAAGAAACAATAAAATTTGACACGACGCTCGTTTCCGACAATGCCGGTTACGATATGCTAAGCATTTTCACGTTTGCCCGTACTTTGGATTACTCCCAATTGGTGCAAAACCAAACATTTTACATTTCAAGTTTTGTCGGAAAAGAGAAAATAAACATTACCGTGCATTTCAAAGGCCAAGCAGTCCTTGAAAAAAGCGAGTCCGTCAAATATAAAACCTATTATTTGGTGATCGACATCGGCGATAAAGCTTTCAACCAATCCAAAAATGCGATGGAAATCTGGGTTAGCGACGACAAAAACCACGTCCCGCTGAAAATGAAAGCAAAACTGAAAATCGGAGCTGCCGAAGCAAACTTGACTTCTTGTCAAAACCTGAAATATCCTTTCACTTCGGAGATTAAAATTCCCAGCCGTTAATTCCTGAATTATATGCAAAAAGAAGTAGCAGCTACCATTGGTTTTTTCGACGGCGTTCATTCGGGACACCGTTTTTTAATCAAACAATTGAAAGACCTCGCTGATTCCGAAGGATTACCCTCGGCTGTAATTACATTCAGACAACACCCGCAATCCATTTTGCAAGCAGGATACAAGCCCGAATTGCTCTGTACTTTGGAGGAAAAAATCAGCCTTTTGTCTTCCTTGGATATTGATTTTTGCTATTTGATTGATTTTTCAAAAGAACTTTCCCAACTCAGCGCACGCGCTTTTATTTCGAATATTTTACGAAAAGAATTAAATGTCAAACAATTATTAATCGGATACGACCACCGTTTCGGGAAAAACCGGGCCGAAGGTTTTTCGGATTACGTGAAATACGGGCAGGATTACGGACTGAAAGTTGTTCAGGCGCTGGAATTGCCAAGCTTTGTCGGACATGTCAGCTCCACGTTGATCCGTAACAACCTGACTGCCGGCAATCCGGAAGAAGCCAACCGGTTGTTGTCCTACAATTACAGTCTGGAAGGTAAAGTAATCGAAGGGAATAAATTAGGCCGCGAAATCGGATTCCCGACCGCCAACATCGAAATAAACGATAAAAACAAAGTTATTCCGAAGGAAGGCATTTACGCCGCTTCGGTACATCTCGGAACGGAAAAATACCAAGGCATGGCTTATATCGGCAAACGTCCGACAATCGTCTCGAACGGAGAACAACGAATTGAAGTGCACATCTTCGATTTTTCGGAAGACATTTACGGGAAAACGCTTCGCCTGGAGTTTGTAAAATTCCTTCGAGAAGACATCACTTTCAACGGTTTATCCGAATTGAAGGAACAGCTTTTCATCGACAAAGAGAACACAATCGCTGCATTTTTATAGCGACTGCAATAAAAAATAATCTGCGGAATCTATATAAAATACACCACATTCCGCGAATAATTTTTAAATAACTTGCGGAATCATATATTTTTTGTACCTTTACCGCGAAAAATAATTTTGAACCGATGAACGATATTATTGGACGAAAGCAGGAAATAAACAGGCTTTCCGGGTATTTAGATTCAGGAAAAGCCGAGTTTGTCGTGGTTCTTGGCCGCCGCAGAGTTGGTAAAACATTTTTGATAAAAAAGTTTTTTAACAACAAATTTACCTTCTATCTTTCGGGAGCTGAAAACGCCGGCAAAAAAGAACAACTTTTTAATTTCACCACTGCCCTGAACAAATGCAGTGACGCGAATTATCCAACTGTCGAGAATTGGCAAAATGCCTTTGTGCAATTGGAAACCCATCTGGAAAGCATTAAAACCAAAGGCAGAAAAGTGATTTTTATAGACGAATTGCCTTGGTTGGACAATGCAAAATCAGGTTTCCTGTCGGCTTTCGAGTATTTCTGGAATACTTACGCTTCGGCCCGGAAAGACATCTTTTTGGTAGTGTGCGGATCAGCAACATCGTGGATTATGAACAAAATCATTAAAAACCGCGGTGGTTTGCACAACAGAGTAACCCGTCAGATTTTTTTGGAACCATTCACTTTGAACGAAACCGAACAATTCCTAAAATCAAAAAAAATCAGGATGACACGCTTTCAGATTGCGGAATGTTACATGATTATGGGTGGAATACCCTACTATTTGGAACAATTGGAAGGTTCACTCGGACTGTATCAAAATGTTGATAATCTATTTTTTAATAAAAACGGTGTTTTACGTGACGAATATTCAAAACTCTATGCTTCGCTGTTCAAATCACCCGAAAAATACATGCAAATCGTTGAAGTGCTGGCTAAAAAACGCAAAGGATTAATTCGCGACGAAATAGTAAAACTATCAAAAATTCCGGATGGAGGCGGTTTGACAAGCATTTTGGAAGAGTTGGAATTGTGCGGGTTTATATCAATCAACAACAATTATGTTACGAAAAAGAAAAATCAACTCTATCAATTAACCGATTTTTACTCACTGTTTTATCTCAATTTTGTAAAAGATAAAAAAGGAATAAACTCCGATTACTGGAGCAGTTTGATTGACAACACTGCACACAAGGCATGGGCCGGATATTCGTTTGAGTTGTTATGTCAGACACATATTTCGCAAATAAAAAAAGCATTAAGCATTGGCGGAGTCGTTTCGTATATTTCGGGTTGGAGGAGCAAAGAGGTGGAAACCGGCGCACAAATCGACTTGCTTATCGACCGCAACGACAATATCATCAACCTTTGCGAGATGAAATACTCAAACAAAGAGTTTGTTATTTCGAAAGATTATGATACAAAACTGCGAAATAAACGGGGTGCATTCATCGAAGAAACAAAAACCCGCAAAACCGTACATATCACGATGATAACTACTTTTGGCGTAAAACACAATGAATATTGGGGAAACATCCAGTCGGAAGTTACAATGGCCGATTTGTTTGAGTAGAGGCTGAATAAAAAGTCTTGCTTCGCCCTCGCAATGCCTAAAAAGTCGTTTTTTAAAAGATTGCAAAAGAATTTTTCGTACCTTTGCATTATCTTTTGAATTATCAAATACATGAAGAATAAAATTTTCCTATTCATTATAAGCTGTTTACCTCTGTTTGCCTGCACAAAAACATTTCAACAGGAAAACCGCATCATGGTCACCATAGAACCCCAGCGCTATTTTGCTTCTCAATTGGCCGATACACTTTTTACCGTTGAAACAATGGTGCCTCCCGGAACAAGCCCCGAAACCTATGACCCCAGCCCTAATCAAATGGCCGGCTTGGCGCGCGCAAAGGCTTATTTTTGCATTGGTTACATCGGTTTTGAACAGGCTTGGATGGATAAACTCAAAGCCAACCAACCGAATGTGAAGTTTTTCGATAACAGCAAAGACATTTCATTGATAAAAACAAATGCGCATGCGCACGAGGGACATCATCACGGAGACGTGGATCCGCATATTTGGAGTTCACCCCGTGAAGCTTTGACAATTGTGAAAAATATGTACGAGGCTTTGGTGGAAATTGATCCCGCGCATGAAGCGGTTTATACTGAAAACCGGCAGAAATTAACGGAAAAAATGACGGAAACAGACAAAAAAATGACGGATATTCTGAAATCATCTTCTCAAAAAGCATTTGTCATTTACCATCCGGCGCTGGCCTATTTCGCCCGGGATTATGGCTTGACTCAATATTGCATAGAAAATGACGGAAAAGAACCGTCGCCCGAACAATTGAAAAAATTAGTCGAAACGGTTAAAAGCCTGCAAGTGAAAACTATTTTCGTACAACAGGAATTTGACCGGAAAAATGCAGAAACCATCGCTCAGGAAACGGGATGTAAATTGGTTATTATCAATCCTTTATCTTATGATTGGAACGAGGAAATGATACGCATAGCCCAAGCCTTGGCCGATGAGTAAAGTATTGGTTGACATACGGAATATCAGTGTCGCATACGATGAGAATATCGTGTTGAGAGATGTTTCCCTGAAAATTTACGAACAGGATTTTCTGGGAATCGTCGGACCGAATGGCGGAGGAAAAACGACTTTGGTGAAAAGTATTCTCGGCTTGCTTAAACCGGTTTCCGGAAGCATTGTTTTTCCCGACAGGGAAGTAAAAAACCGGATAGGCTATATGCCTCAAATCAACTTGATTGACCGGAAATTTCCCATTTTGGTACCGGAAGTAATCGAGTCCGGACTGATGGCTGCGAAAGACAAATTGAAATCCGAAAAGAAAGAAAAAGTCAGTGCAATAATCCGGGAAATGGGTATCGAAAATATTTCCGGAAAGGCCATCGGCAAACTTTCAGGCGGACAGTTGCAACGTGTTTTATTGGCGAGAGCCCTTGTAAATGACCCGAAATTGTTGATTTTAGACGAACCCGGTTCGTATGTGGATAAGCAATTCGAATCTCATTTTTACCAACTTTTGAAAGAAATCAACGAAAAGACGGCCGTCGTTTTGGTTTCCCACGATATAGAAACCGTCCGGTCGAATGCAAAAAATATAGCGCACGTAGAAGAGGCTTTAGACTATAAGGCATTGGTTGTATGACAAATTTTTTATTTTCCTTTAATGTGGTCGCCCCGCTTTTCGTTTTGATGGCGGTCGGTTATTTTATTCGTCAGATTCGTTTTGTTTCCGACGATTTTTTGGCGCAGATGAATCGTTTTGTCTTCAAATTCCTGTTGCCGTTAATGGTTTTTCAGGAAATCCGTTTATCCTACAAAGGTGATTTTTCGAATCTCAAATTGATTCTTACTTCCTTGGCCGGTATAACGGCAGTGATTCTTATTTCCGCGATAATCATCAAATTGACCATCAAAAGGAAAGGACAACGAGGCAGCATGATTCAGGGAATTTACCGGAGTAATTTCTTGATTTACGGACTTCCCGTCGCAACCGGCATGTATGGAAATGAAGCCATAGCCCCGATTACCATGTTGATGGGAATTATGATTCCTTTTTACAATGTGGCGGCCGTAATCATTTTATCGCTTCATTCCGAGTCGGAAAATAGCGGCCTTTCTACCAAAAAGTTGCTGAAGGAAATAGCTACCAATCCTTTGCTTCTTGGAAGCGTTTTCGGGATGTTGGGTGGAGCGATTCACTTGGAATTTCCCCATTCTGTGGAACTTCCTGTCGGGCAATTAGCAGCGACGGCATCGCCGCTCGCGCTTTTTGTAATGGGAGGAGAATTTAGATTCAGGAGTATGCGGAATAATATTTATAAAGTAATCGCTGCGACAGTCAGTCGTTTGATAATCATTCCGGTTATTATTTTGTTTGTCTGTATCAGATTGGGTTTCAGGAATGTAGAACTTAGTGTATTGATTAGTCTTTTTGCTACGCCGACGGCTATTGCCAGTTATATCATGGCGAAAAATATGGGGAATGACGGCGAACTTTCGGGACAAATTGTGGTGTTGACTACCCTGTTTTCTTGCGTTAGTATCTTTTTTATTGTGTATTTTATGCGGAGTTGGGGGTATTTGTAAAAAAATTATTATTTTTGTACAAAAATATGTACAAATTTAGCTATTGCAAATATGGTAGTCGTATCAACAAAAGAATTTAGAGATAAGCAAAAAAAGTATTTTGAACTTGCGAAAAATGAAAGAGTATTGATAAAGCGAGGAAAAGGTTATGTGAATCTGATTGTCACGGATGAAATCAATGATAGTTTTTTCGGAAATGATTGGATGAGAGATTTTTTTGCCATACCGGAAGAATACCGCTGCAATCCGTTTGAAATAAGTCCTTCCGGTGATTTGTTCTGGGCTGACAAGCGTAACGTCGAACAAGCAAAAAAATCTATAGGAATTGGGCAACAACAGATAAAAGAGGGAAAATTTAAGCGGTTTAGTAGTGTTGAAGCACTTGATAAATACCTTGAAAGCCTATGATCTACCATCTTGATTATGATATTATTGACGATGAAGTCACCGTATGGGTTACTTCTGCTTATAGTCATTATGGGAATAAATAAAGTAGTGTTATTGGCGATCATTATGTAGAGAAACAAAAGAATTTTTGTATTTTTACAAACAAGTAAAAAAAACAAACATATATGTAAAAAAAATTTAGACATTGATTAAAAATATTTGAGCTTTTAGCTCTTATTCTCTCAGGAAACGAAATCTGGTAAATTTCAATACGCGAGAATAAGTAGCGAATGTTCACGTCTTCGGGCGTGAACTGTTCGTGCTTATAGCGTATAAAAGGTTTTACCAGAGCCTGTTTCCTGATATAAGCAAAATAATGAACAGTTTACGCTTTTTTATTTTGCCTTGGAATTAAGAGTTGATAGCTGAAAACTCTTAATTTTTTTGCTTTTAAACCCATGGCAATACAACAAAGAATAAAAGATGTTGGCGAAGTTTTTACGCCACAACATATTGTAAATGATATGGTGGATTTGCTGCCCGATTTACAAATTGCGACCACCGTATTGGAACCAAGTGTGGGCGAAGGTGTATTTCTGTGTGAGATTTTGAGACGGAAATTAAACAGCGCCCAAGATTTTGAGACGGTTCGCATTGCATTACAAACCCTTTACGGCGTGGATATTATGCTCGATAATGTCCGCAAAACAAGAGAAAATCTTTTGGAAATATGTAAAGACACTACAAGCAAGGTTTCTCCCGAACAACTTGCTATCCTCGAACAAATCCTCAAAAACAATATTCGTTGGGGTGATACGCTTGCTTGTTTTGAAGCAAAATCGGAAGACAATGAAAATGTTTTGTGCCTGAAAGACAAACGCGAAAAAGATGTACAGGATTTACAATTTTTCAATTATCAAAAAAACAAATGGGAAAATTATTTTAAATTGTTCTGCAAAGCAATGAAAGATGAAATTGTTCTGCAACGAAACGAATATCGAAATCCCCCAACACAACAAAGTCTATCATTCTAAACACATTTATTATATGGCTACCAATCAAGACATTTTAGATTATTTAAGCAAGATTTTCCGTAGCGGTGATGCCACCACGCCGAAACATATTGTTGACGCGATGTTGGATTTAATTCCCGATGAAGTGTTTCGCGATCCGGCAAAGACCTTTCTTTGTCCTGCCACGAAAGACGGCGTTTTTCTGCGTGAAATTCTACAACGTATTTTGAAAGCGTACAAAACGAATGACGAAACGAGAATCCGCAAGGTTTTGGAAACACGGGTTTTCGGCATAGCCCTTACTTTCAAGGACTATATGATGAGCCGCCGCACGCTCTACGGTTGTACCGATGACGACAACGAAACCGGCTACCGCGATATTGATAATATCTTTTACGATACTACCGAAACATTGAGTGAGCCGCAAAAAGACAAGCTCGGCAATACCTTTCCCTATCAATACACAGTAAGCCTTCGCTCCTCCGCATCTTGCCCAGTTTGCCCGCTCACCTTACCTTTGCCCAAAAAAAAGAAATGCACAAACCAAGCAAACGCAGATTAAGTACAGAGGAAGGCTTCGCCATCATTGCGA
>BNTV01000078.1 GCA_025996865.1 Bacteroidia bacterium | reverse complement strand
AATCCGACAGAATGGTTGACCGATGTCCTGAATCGTATCAATGAACACAAAGTAAACGAACTAGCCGATTTGCTCCCTATGAACTGGGCGGAAAAAAATCCGCAAGAGTAGATTACCGAATGCTTACCTTGTAACGAAGCAAAATCTCCCGTTGCATCTTATGATTATGCCACGGGGAAGATATGGGTATATGAGGTTTGCAACCCTGAAATTTTATTTATACCTTTGTTTCGTAGCATATTTATAGATTATGAAAAAGATTTTTCCTGCATTATTACTATTTTTTTTGTGCCTTTCCTGTACCAATCGACAAAATTTGTTTGTTGATTCAACTACTTTTAACAATGAGGATTTAGAGATAATCAAATTAGAAGGGACTATTATGCCATTTGATGACCTGATAATGCATCCGGTAGCAATAGACATAAAAGAATCTCTCTTATTGTTAAAAAATCGTTCAACGGATTATATTTATGATATTTTCGATTTGGATAATAATAATAAAAAAATAAATGAATGTTTCATGTTCGGGCAAGGGCCTAATGATTTTATATATCCAATGGTTGTCCCGTCAAATGATACTAACATTTGGATATACGATCAGCCAAATGCAAATCTTAGAGAATATACGCTTCATTCAATAACGACAGAGAAATTTCCAAGGGTGGTAAAAAATCTAAGATTTGAAGGCGCCGTATTGGGCAAGGCAGCTATAATACAGAACAATAATGTATTAGTTTCCACGAATTTCAATCCTGCAATTAGATTTAGATTATATAATGATAAAGGTGAAATAGAAGATTCCATTGGAAAATATCCGGAATTAACTACTTCGAATATGTCCGAAATAGAGAAAATAATGAATTTAAAAAATGATTTCACTACAAATTTTAAAGACAGGATATTTATTTGTTATTATTACACTGATTTTATTGAAGTTTACGATTATCAGGGTAACGTAATTAAAAGAATGCATGGTCCCGATCAGGTTGAGCCTGTTTTAGAGCAAAAAAATGCAGGTGGAGGCTTTGTCGGAGCAAGTTCGGTTAGAGATAGAACATACAAATGCTATTCTTCTCCGGTTCAGGCAGGAAAAGAAGTTTTTGCTCTGTATTTTGGAGAATTGTATCAAGATTACCAAGAAAAAGATTCCAAAATATTAGTTTTTGATTGGGATGGCAACCCCCTTAGAATGTATGAATTAAATATTCCAATCTTCACATTTACTGTTGATGAAGAAAACAAGATTATTTACGGAATAACTAATTCACCGGAATATCGAATCATTAAATTTTGCTATTAAAGAAAGAAACCTGCGCGGTTTCGGTTGTTGAAAGGATAAAGATAAGCACAAAAGACAAAAAAATATTAATAAAAAGTTTCAAAAATATGAAAAAGATCAATACTATAATTGCATATATTCTACTACTCAACACATTTGTTTGCTGCCATAAGAACGGTGACAACACTTACTTTAATGGAAATATCAGGTATATTGAAGATGTTAAGAACGAAACAAATGTTACATTAAAAGCCGTTCCGGTGGAGGGCGCAAATTACGGAACTTTTGCGGTATATGATTCGTTGATGATTTTTTGGAACTCCAAATTACCGAACCATTTTTTCAATATATTCAATCTGAATACCGGTGAAGAAATGGGTTCTTTTTGCAAGAAAGGAGGAGGACCGGACGAAATGTTCTCGGTCGGTATCATCTCCCGGTTTTACAAAGAAAAGAATAATTTGAAAACACTGCTGTTTGCCCCTAATGAAAATAAACTTTTTGGTATAGGCGTTTAGGTCGCTGTTGATTTAGAGGGAATAACTACCTTTGCGCAATGAATGCAAAGGAAAAATATACAGGCGTGAACTCAATAGAATTTAATCAGTGTTTTAAGTCTGATGATGATTGCTACCACTATTTGGCATCTGCTAAATGGGAACAGGGCTACAAGTGCTGCAAATGCGGTCATATAAAATATGGAAAAGGTAAAAAGCCGTATTCACGCCGTTGTACAAAATGCAATTATGATGAAAGCCCAACGGCAGGAACAGTCTTTGATAAAATCAAGTTTTCCTTGTTGATAGCATTTCATATAGTATTCAAAATCAGCACAAAAAAGAAAGGGATGTCGTCTTTGGAATTGTCGGAAGAGTTTAGCTTGAGGCAAAAAACAGTTTGGGAGTTTAAGTGTAAAATACAGCAAACAATGCGCAGTTCGCAGCAATATCCTTTGACAGGAACGGTTTGTGTAGATGAATTTTTAGTTGGAGAATACGAGGAGGGCAAACCGGGCAGAAGTAGTGAAAGTAAGAAGAAATTAGTTGTTGTGGCATTGGAAGTATTAGGCAATAAAGGTGTTGGAAGGGCTTATGCTCAAGTAATCGCATCTGCTTCGGCTGATGAGTTCAGACCGTTTTTTAAGGCATATATTAGCAAAGAAGCACATATTATTACAGATGAATGGACGGGCTACAAACCGCTGCAAAAGGATTATCCGTTGTTAGAACAAGTGCCATCAAATAAATTTATTATCTTTTATAGAATCGAAAATCGAATATTTATTATGTTTTTCAGATGTATTAGAGGAGCAAAATTGAATTTTTTTGGCAACCCTTTTCTGATATTAATTTAACTGGGAAGTAAATTATGAAAGTAAAAATAATACCTTTGATTATCATTGCGACGATCCTTTGTTGTTGTACAAAAAAGGTGTCTATTGTGGAGAATGAAATAGATAATGAATACCAACATATCTCAATCCTTCCGGAAAAATTTGAACCGTATGATATAACTTCGTTATTGGATACGGTAAAATACGTCAAATTACAATTGACAGATGAATCTATTATTGGATCTGTTGACAAAGTGATAATTTATGAAGACCGGATCTATGTTTTAGACATACAAACTTCTTCTTTGTTTGTTTTTGATATGGATGGGAATTATCTGACTAAAATAGCACATGTAGGTCAAGGCCCGGAGGAGTACATTCAGTTGGATTTCTTTGATTTTGACTATGAACATCGGCAGATCGTATTAACAGATTTAATGAGTTACTGGGTGATGAGATATGATTTGGAGGGGAATTTTATTGATAGACAAAAAATTCCTATCTGGGCGGAGGGAGTTATACCCTGCTTTGATAAGGGCTACATGCTTTATTCAAATTTCAGAAACAATCAGGAAAATTTAGAACAAGAATATAATCTGTTATATCTTGATTCGCTTATGAATATCAAGTACGCTTATTTTCCTTATAATTCATCAAATTTTGAAGGTACTGATGTGCGACTTCCTCAGAATGGTTCATTTTATTCTACTGAAAATGGATTATATTTTTTCTTTCCTTATGGAAATTTGGTATATCAGATTGCCCCTGAAAGATTGGTGGGTAGATATCAATTCGACTTTGGAGAATTTACTTTAGATTCATCCTTTTTGAAGAAGCCGAAAAAATTAAAAGAATATATTGGTAAACATGAATTTAATAGTTTACGTGATTTCAAAGCGAATGACAATTTGTTATTCTTCACTATGGAAACAAATATTATTCCCGGTGCCATATATAATGTATATTTTTCAAAGCAAAGTGGAAATGCAATTGGATCGTTTATGTTTGTATTGGGAGACCCCAAACATTATTTTCATGGATGGTTTAAGACCGGCTATGGATCATGGATTGTATCTGAACTACAAATAAAAGACCTATTGGATTGGAGAGATTCTTTCCATGATAAAAATGTATTTTCCGAGAATAAATTCGTAAAAGAGAAAAAAGCTTTAGCTGATGAATTAACATTAGACGATAACTCTGTATTAATGTTCTATAAACTTAAATTCTTTTGATTACTTTCATTACAATGAACAAAAAAGTTATTTCTTTTGCTTTCTTTTTGTTTTTTTTTATATTTGTTGAATACAGAAAAAAAGAAAATGTTGATAAACAATTTTTAATAGATCAAAAATCATCTCTTGAACAGAGAATTAAAGAAATGTATACTACTCGGATTGAAAAACTTGAATTGTTACTACCCAACCTTATCAAATAGCCGAAGCGGAATTGAAAGCCATTAGTGGAGATTGCTTGTTTTTTCTTGCGGTATCAGCAATGGAATGTAATTGGGCAAAACATTGTGCACCGGCAAGGGATTTAAAGAATCCCGATACTTTGAGTTTAACTTTAAATGCTCTTACCGCCCGTTCACTGGCATTGTTGTCCGGAGGCACATTCTCATTTTTAAGAAAATAAAAGAGATAATCCTGATATTTTAATAAACGCTTTTGCAGTGTTTTTATCTTCTTGTATTTTTTCCCGACAGTTTGATTAAGCAACACTTTCAAACGCTGTAAAATACGGTCAACGTCTATCTGTTCAAAGTTTGCTTTCCTGAGATGAAGAGCATCCCGAATCAAAGCCATCATCTTCTTGGGCCATGAATGCTTTTCATGTACTTGCGAAAGGAAAGTCAAATCCCGTAAAACATGAGCAGTGCATATTTGATGTGTTGCTACGTTTTGACTAAAGTAACCGGAAAAACAATCCGTCACAAGAACAGTATCAGGCATGCCAAGGGGCATTATCTTCTTAAATTCTTCCATCTTTCGAGAGAGTCCGGCTTGGACACAAGTCAATTTCGGGTTTTGGAAAACCCATGCCCAAAGCGTTTTTCCATTGATTGAGCAACTGCTTTCGTCCACGCCAGCTACCGGACTTTGACTTAACTTTTCTCGAATGGTTTCGTAGGCGAAACGGGTGCGTTTTTCCATCCGTTCCAAGACCTTTTGGACAGTACCCTCACACAGCCTAACGCCAAATACTTCATCCAATACCCTTGTCAGCCTCTTGGAAGGGATATACTGACAAGCGCTGAAACAGGTAATCAACGATTGAATATTTGTTCCATAACTTGTGCCCGGAGTTACTCCAACCGGAAAATCAACCTCATTTACATGACTGCATTGGCAAATCTTACGAACCCGCTGATATTCCGTAACCACCGGTACAATCGGTGGTATGTCTATTTGTTGGCGGCGTTCTATGATTTCGCCATCTACCAAAGAGATGTCCGCGCCACAACAAGTACAATACGTGGCGACAATGGGAATGATTGTGTCCGGAGTTTGCATCTCAAGCGTTTTTCCCGGATGTCCTTTTTGTCCGCCACTTAATCTGCCTGTCTTTTGACGAAGATTTATGTGCTTTTTCCCTGTCGGGTTTTTGCTTGATGGTAGATGGCTATTATGACTGTCTTTGGGATGCTCATAACGCAATAAACGTTCGCGGAGTTGCTCATTTTCTTTTGTAAGCAACTCCAATTCTTCACGCATTGCAGCTAATTGTGAAAACAATTCCTCAATTACTTGATGTATGTCCGGTATCTCATTCATCCTTTTAATAGAAAATATTAATGCTTCTTGGTATTGTAAACGTCAGATGATGCTGTTTAGTATTTAAAATTTATTAAATATCACGGAGGCGTATAATTCTGCGAATGATCCGCTTTTTTTGGGGGTGGGTAGTAACAGAAAATATTTATACCGTTGATTGCGCTATGTTTTACGGAGAATACGTGTTTATCTCAGATTTCAATATCAACCTTTTTATAGGCAACCTTGAATTGCTTGAATCTTTTGGCAGGTTGAATGTATATGATTTATCGGGCAATCATATCGAAACAAAACGTATAAAATATGAAGGAAAGGAACGGCTTGAAGCTGCTTTTCAGTTCGATTTTGGAAGATACACCAGGGAAGGTACAACAGCCGTTTTTTCGAACGAGGCGGAAAGATTCATTTCTAAAAAAACAGAAGAACTGTTCGCTCAGTTTCCTTACTTGATACAAGCGGTGAGGCATAACAGTAAATATGTTTTTGCGTCGCTTTCATTGGAGGATCTAAATCACGGGGCAAATATTATATATGACAAATCCACAGGAAAATCAAAGTTTATCCTTGATTTTACCGAACAGGTTGCGTTTAATTCGTATCGCGGAGAAGAAATAATTGTTACCGACGAATATGTTTTGATGCCTGTCCAGTGGATGGACTTGGAAAATCGGGTTACAAAGGAAATGCTGGATGACAAAAATAAAGCGATTTTTGAAAAGTTATCGGGAGCTAAAATGGAACTTAATCCTGTACTGATAAAATACCGGTTCAAATAAAAAACAAATCAATGCAAATAATTGGGTAGGTTTTTTAAATTCCATTTTTGTATGTTGAAAAAAAATAGCTACTTTTGTATAGTATTAATCGGCAAAACAATAAACGATACAAGATAAAAATTAATTAATTAAGCAGTAATCAAATAAAAATGAAACGAGACGATTCAACTTTCAGCATCATCAACAAGGAACATCACCGGCAAACGTCCGGTCTTGAGTTGATTGCTTCGGAAAACTTTGTGAGCGAACAAGTAAGGGAAGCGGCGGGTTCCGTCCTAACCAACAAATATGCCGAAGGCTATCCGGGACACAGATACTATGGCGGTTGCCAATTCATAGACGTCGTAGAACAATTAGCCATCGACCGGCTGAAACAGATTTTCTCCGCAACCTGGGCAAACGTTCAACCGCATTCGGGGGCGCAGGCAAATATGGCTGTTTTCATGGCTTGCCTCAATCCGGGTGATAAATTTCTGGGACTAAACCTCTCGCACGGCGGTCACTTGAGTCACGGTTCGCCCGTCAATTTTTCGGGGCTTATGTATAAGGCTTTGGAATACAACGTACAAGAATCGGATGGGAAGATTGACTACGACCAATTGGAAAGAATCGCTTTTGCCGAAAATCCCAAGCTGATTATCGGGGGCGCTTCGGCTTATTCCCGCGAATGGGATTATGCCCGGATTCGCCGGATTGCCGATGAAACCGGAGCTATTTTCGTGGTTGATATGGCGCATCCCGCCGGATTGATTGCCGCCGGATTGCTCAACAACCCCGTACATCACGCGCATATTGTCACTTCAACAACGCACAAAACCTTGCGCGGGCCGCGCGGAGGCGTAATTATGATGGGCGAGAACTTTGAAAATCCGTGGGGGAAAAAAACGCCGAAAGGGGAAATCAAAATGATGTCCGCTTTGTTGGATTCGGCTGTTTTCCCGGGCATACAAGGCGGGCCGTTGGAACACATTATTGCTGCCAAAAGCGTCGCTTTTTACGAAGCTCTGCAACCGGAATATGTGACCTATCAGACACAAGTGAAGAAAAATGCAGCGGTAATGGCGCAAGCATTGATAGATAAAGGTTACAAAATCATCTCCGGAGGAACAGACAATCATTTGATGTTGGTGGATTTACGCTCCAAATTCCCGAATTTAACCGGTAAAGAAGCTGAAAATGCTTTGGTCAGCGCAGACATTACGGCCAACAAAAATATGGTGCCTTTCGACAGTCGTTCGCCGTTCCAGACTTCGGGATTGCGTTTCGGTACGCCGGCGCTCACAACGCGCGGACTCAAAGAACCGCTGATGGCTGAAATCGTAGAATTAATTGATACGGTGCTTTCCAATGTGGGAAACGACACGGTGATTAAAGCCGTTGCCGGGAAAGTCAATGCAATGATGAAAGATTATCCGCTATTTGCTTGGTAAAAGGTGAAAGGTACCTTTCACCATGTACCGTGTACCTGAAATTATGCCCGACAATTCAAACATTGTATTTGCTTTTTTCCTGACTGCCATAGCCGGCTTATCAACCGGCATCGGCAGCGGGATTGCTTTATTGACTAAAAAGACCAATAAAAACTTCCTCAGTTTGTCTTTAGGATTTTCGGCCGGCATCATGATTTACGTGTCTTTTATGGAAATGATGCCGACCGCACTATCCGGATTAACAGCGGCTTTCGGAGACAAAACGGGAACTTTGTACATGATTCTGGCTTTTTTCGGAGGAATCATCCTGATCAATGCCATTGATTTTGCCATTCCCGAACAGGTGAATCCGCACGAAGCCCATGGTGTAGAGGAAATGCAGAGCAAAACGAGTCTGAAGCGAACCGGAATCATGGTCGCTCTTTCTATTGGCATACACAACTTCCCGGAAGGGATTGCCACTTTTACTTCGGCTTTAACGTCTTTGGATATTGCCATTCCTATTACGGTGGCGATTGCGATTCACAACATTCCCGAAGGGATTGCTGTTGCCATACCCATTTATCACGCTTCGGGCAGCCGCAAAAAAGCTTTCTGGTATTCTTTCTTATCCGGCGTTTCGGAGCCGGTTGGCGCGCTATTAGCCTATATTTTCCTTTTCAAGTTCTGGACGCCGACGCTTAATGGATTCATTTTAGCCGGTGTTGCGGGAATTATGGTTTTCATTTCTTTGGATGAGTTGTTGCCGACTGCCGAAAAATATGGGAAACATCACCTTTCGATTACGGGCGTCGTCGCTGGGATGCTCGTGATGGCTTTGAGTCTTTTCTTGTTTATATAAGTAAAATCCCAACAATCAATTATAACTTCTCTCCGCTTTATTCTCGTAGTAATTAACAAAAGCTTTTGTCACCGTTTTGTTCCCTCCCGGCGTCGGATAATTCCCTGAAAAATACCAGTCGCCTTTGTGGTTCGGACAAGCCTTGTGCAAACCTTCCAAAGACTGATAAACAATGTGAACTTCTGCTTTTGTACCTTCCGGCGTTAGTATCTGAGCGGTTTTTTCGGCAATTTCTTCCGCTGTAAACGGATGGTAAATATCTTTGACATAATTGACTACCTTTTCTTTCGGCAAATCTAATTGCGCTTTGCATTTTTCATAAGTCTCGTCGATAATGTGTTGCATTCCGCGTTCTTTCAACAGCGCAATGGCTGCCCGGAAAGCCACAAACTCATCCATCCGGTTCATGTCTATCCCGTAACAATCGGGATAACGAATTTGCGGAGATGAAGAAACGATGACGATTTTCTTCGGATTCAAGCGGTCGAGAATTTTTATAATGCTCTGTTTCAATGTCGTTCCGCGAACAATGCTGTCATCGATGACCACTAAGTTGTCTTTGCCGGCAATGATTGAACCGTAGGTAATGTCGTAAACGTGGGCGGCCAAATCGTCGCGACTATCGCCTTCCGTAATGAAAGTCCGCAGTTTGATGTCTTTCAGCGCCACTTTTTCCTGACGGATTTTCATGCTGAGAATGCGTTCCAGATCTTCTTCCGACAATTCGTCGGTATGCGTTTTTATCAACTGCTTTTTTTGTTCATCAAGATAACGTTCAAAACCTTCCATCATACCAAAAAAAGCGACTTCCGCCGTATTGGGAATAAAAGAAAAAACGGTGTTATCCAATTCTTTATCAATGGCTTTCAGGATAGGTTCCAACAATTGGCGTCCCAGCATTTTCCGTTCCTGATAAATATCCCGGTCGGAACCGCGGGAAAAATAAATCCGTTCGAAAGAACACGGACTGACATTCCGTGCTTCCTGAATTTGTTCCAAAACCTTTTCTCCGTTTTGTTTCACGATAAAAGCCTGCCCCGGCATAAGTTCATGAACCTCTTCCGTTTTCACGTTCATCGCGGTTTGGATAACCGGTCTTTCGGAAGCGACCATGGCAATTTCATCGTTATGATAATAAAACGCCGGACGAATACCGTTCGGGTCACGCATCGCAAACATGTCGGTATTTCCCGTCACGCCGCAGATTACGTATCCTCCGTCCCAGTTTTGGGAAGAACGGTGCAGGATGTGAGCGATATCTATATTTTCAGCAATTTTTTTATTGCGGGTTTCGCTGTTATTGAACTTCGATTTGAATAATTCGTATAGATGTTGTACTTCACCATCGAGGTAATGCCCCATCATTTCGAGCATTAGTAAAGTATCGGAATATAAGCGGGGATGTTGTCCCTGATCGATAAGCTGTTGGAAAATTTCATCGACATTGGTCAGGTTAAAATTTCCGCAAAGCATTAAACTCCTGGAACGGAAATTGTTGCGACGTAAAAACGGATGAACGTAAGCAATTCCCGAACGTCCGGTCGTACTGTACCGCAAATGCCCCATATATACCTCTCCGCAAAAAGGAATGTTTTCATAAGGCGTATTGGAAGCTGCGCTTTTTATCTGACTATGGGCTTTTTGAAAAATTTCCTGAATCGCTCCGCTGCCTAAGGCGCGTTCACGGGAAATATATTCCGTACCCGGTTTGGCGTTCGCGCTGACACAACCGATCCCCGCGCCTTCCTGTCCGCGGTTGTGTTGCTTTTCCATCATGAGATAGAGTTTGTTAAGGCCGTATTGCCAGGTACCGTATTTTTCTTCGTAATACTCAACCGGTTTTAAAAGACGAATTAATGCAATTCCGCATTCGTGTTTAAGTTGTTCCATTTTTGAAATAAAAAAGAGGGGCAAAGGTACGGACAATTACTGAGAATCGCAAATTTGATTCGGGTGTTACCAAGCCCCCCGCCCCCTAAAGGGGGAGTTAGAGCAGTAACATTGTCAATTATACTACGGCAAAACTCCCCCTTTAGGGGGCGGGGGGGCAACCAGGGAACTCTTAATTCCTCCGTCTCTCCGGTCTGTGAGGCCTATCATCCCGTTCGTAACGATTTTCGCGCGGGCGGTCTTCGCGCTCCGGGCGTTCCACATACCCTTCCGGTTTCGGCACCAAAACCCTACGCGAAAGTTTGAATTTACCTGTTTTAGGATCAACATCCATGAGTTTCACCTGAATGGTATCTCCTTCTTTCAAGCCGGATTCTTCTACGGTTTCCAAACGTTTCCAGTCGATTTCGGAAATGTGCAGTAAACCGTCTTTTCCCGGAAGAAATTCGACGAATGCGCCATAAGGCATCACCGAACGGATTTTTCCGTCATATATTTCACCTACTTCGGGAATTGCAATAATGCCTTTGATTCGTGCAATCGCAGCATCAATCGCATCTCTGTTGGGTGCGGCAACTTCTACTTTTCCCTGATTATTGATTTCTTCAATCGTGATAGTTGTTCCGGTTTCTTCCTGCATGGCCTGAATTATTTTTCCGCCCGGGCCAATCACTGCACCGATAAAATCTTTGGGAATCATTATCACCTCAATTCTCGGAACATGCGGTTTAAAGTCGGGACGCGGTTCGGAAATGGTTTCCAGAATTTTGCCCAAAATATGTTCGCGGCCTGCTTTCGCTTGAGCCAAAGCGTTTTCCAGAATTTCGTAGGAAAGTCCATCGACCTTAATATCCATTTGCGTAGCGGTAATTCCATCGCGGGTGCCGGTTACTTTGAAGTCCATGTCGCCCAAGTGGTCTTCATCGCCCAAAATATCCGAAAGAACAGCATAGTTTGTTCCTTTGTTTTCGGAAATTAAACCCATCGCGATTCCCGATACCGGTTTTTTAATTTGTACGCCGGCGTCCATCAGCGAAAGTGTTCCGGAGCAAACGGTTGCCATAGAGGAAGAACCGTTTGATTCAAGAATGTCGGATACGATGCGGATTGTATAAGGATAATTTTCCGGTATCATGGGTTTTAATGCGCGATGCGCCAAGTTTCCATGACCGACTTCTCGACGTCCCACGCCGCGTTGCGGTCTGGCTTCGCCGGTGGCATAGGGCGGGAAGTTATAGTGTAACAAAAAGCGTTCTTTTTCGGTGTCGAGAACATCGTCCACGATTTTTTCATCCAATTTGGTTCCCAAAGTAACGGTTGCCAAAGCCTGTGTTTCGCCACGGGTGAATACGGCTGAACCGTGAGGTCCGGGAACATAGTTTACTTCCGACCAAATCGGGCGGATTTCCGAAGTTTTGCGTCCGTCCAAACGAATGCCTTCGTCCAGAATGCAACGGCGCATGGCTTCTTTTTCCACATCATGATAATATTTGCCGATCAAAGCCTTTTTTTCGTCCGTCAGTTCTTCTTCGGTGAATTGTGATTTGTATTCTTCAACGATGGCTTCAAAAGCTTCGCTACGCTCTTGTTTGCCTTGGCCTGAGCGGGCTACGGCATATACTTTGTCGTAGAGTTTGGTTTTAATATCTTCGCGCAGAGCTTCGTCGTTTTCTTCATGGTTGTATTCACGTTTCGCGGCAGTACCGACTTCTTCCATCAGTTCGATTTGCGCCCGGCACATCACTTTGATGGTTTCGTGGGCAAATTTGATGGCTTCGAGCATTTCGGCTTCCGAAACTTCTTTCATTTCGCCTTCTACCATCATGATATTGTCGATGGTTGCGCCGACCATAATGTCTATATCTGCTTTTTCCAGTTCCTCAAAAGTAGGATTAATCTTGAGTTGTCCATCAATCCGGGCAACGCGCACTTCGGCAATCGGCCCGTTGAAAGGAACCGTCGAAACGGCCAAAGCCGCCGAGGCAGCCAAACCGGCTAAAGCATCGGGAATATCTTTCCCGTCTGTCGAAAACAGAATAATGTTTACAAAAACTTCTGCGTGATAATCGTCCGGGAATAAAGGACGTAAAGCGCGGTCAACCAACCGGGAGGTCAGAATTTCGTAGTCCGAAGCCCGTCCTTCCCTTCTTGTGAATCCTCCGGGAAAGCGTCCGAAAGCCGAATATTTTTCTTTGTATTCAACTTGCAGCGGCATAAAATCCGTACCGGGAACAGCGTTTTTAGCAGCGCATACGGTTGCCAAAATCATCGTATCGTTCATTCTCAACTCGACCGATCCGTCGGCTTGTTTTGCCAGTTTGCCGGTCTCTATGGTGATGATTCTTCCATCACCTAAATCAATTTTTTTTACAATCGGATTAATCATAAATAATCTTTATATCTTTTTTTCTCTTTAAAATCGTGCAAAGATAATTAAAAATAAAGGAATTATCGTATATTTGCGCCTAAAATTCCATAATAAGTCAAAATGAACAAAAATTCTATTAAAAAAATTGCTTTTTTTCTTTTAAGCGCTTCTGTATTTGCTTCATGTACAAATAATAAATTTACGATAGAAGGCGATATAAAAGACGGTTTCGGGAAAACGCTTTATCTGGAAAACATTACCACTTCGTCGGTTGTGGTTGTTGATTCCGCAGATTTGGGAAATGACGGTGCTTTCCGTTTCAAAAAGCCGAAACCTCAGGCTCCGGATTTTTATCGTTTGCGTTTGAAACATCAATTCATCAATTTATCGGTTGATAGTACGGAAACAATTAAGGTACAATCGGATACATTAAATTTTGCTCGCGACTATACTGTCGAAGGCTCTTATGAATGTACGAAAATCAAAGAATTGACTTTCTTGCAATTAACTACCAATGAGGCATACAATCAATTGCAGAAGCAATATGATTCCAAAGCGATTTCTGTAGATGAGTATATCGCGAAAGCCAAAGAAATTATTGATATTTACAAAAAGAAGGCGACTGGATATATTGCTTCCAATCCGGCTTCTGCCGCTGCTTATTTCGCTTTATTCCAACAAGTTAATGGGTTATTGATATTTGACCCATACGATAAGCAGGATGCCAAGATGTATGGCGCTGTGGCTAACAATTGGAATCTCAATTATCCGGATGCACTTCGTACCCGGCATTTGGTCAATTTGTTCAAAAATTCATTACTGGTATTGCGGCGGGAACAGAATGCAGCAATGCCTAATGAAGTGGACGGCAAGCAGTTTTTTGATATTTCTTTGCCTTCGATTCAGGACAATGAAATTCGCCTTTCGGAAGTGGGAGCGGGAAAAGTAGTGCTTGTGGATTTCACGGCTTATGAATCCCAAAATTCGCCCCAACACAACATGGATTTGCTGAAAATTTATTGGAAATATGAGCCGCAAGGTTTTACAATTTATCAGGTATCGTTGGACAGGGATAAGCATTTTTGGAAAAATGCCGCCGTCAATTTGCCTTGGACTTGTGTCATTGATCCGCAGTCTATTTATTCCGGAATAGCTAAAAAATATAATGTGAGCAATCTTCCGACGGGATTTTTGTTTACTAAAAATGGGGAAATTTCTTCGCGGATAGATAATTATAATGAGTTGGAAAAGTTGATTGTTCCGTTGTTGAAGTAATGACAGCAACAAAATTATTTCTGCCGATTTATATTTTACTTTTGTTTTTTACAAGTTGTAATCAATCCAATAATACCCAATCGCAATTAAATTTAGGGTTTGAAGATATACATAATGGAGAACCCGGAGGGGTGTATTATTCTGTCTTACCAAGTTATTCTGTTTCTTTAGATTCCGTAACTCTAAAATCAGGAAAGTATTCAATTGCGATAGAATTCACGGGAGGGGCTGATTCTTTTCAACCGGTAATGCTTGTTCTTCCTGAAAATTACGAAGGGAAAAAAATTACGCTGTCAGGATATATAAAAACAGAAAATATTACTGACGGTTATGCCGGATTGTGGATGCGGATTGATCCTCAAGTTGCATTTGACAATATGCGGCAAAATGGAGTAACAGGAACCACAGATTGGAGAAAATATGAAATAACGTTAGACATGAATCCCTCAAAAACACAACAAATTGTCTTTGGCGGATTATTGGTTGGAAAAGGGAAAATGTGGTTAGATGATTTGAAAATCTCTATTGATGGGAGAGATGTTGAAAAATTAAAACCGTATAAACTGGAACTATTTTCAGAGAAAGCAAAGAGGGATAATGAGTTTGACAAAGGCTCCAATGTTATATTCCCGGAATTGACCGGGCAAAAAATAGATGATTTGGAGTTGTTGGGAAGAATTTGGGGATTTTTAAAATATCATCATCCGGCAATTGCAAAAGGAAACTATAATTGGGATTACGAACTATTTCGAATATTACCCGATTTTTTGAAAACAAACGACAACAGGAAAAGAGATGAAATTTTGTTGAAATGGATAAATAAATATGGCAAAGTTACAACATGTAAGAATTGCCAAGTAACACTTGATAGCGCATTCTTAAAACCTGATTTATCCTGGATTGAAAAAAGTAATATCAGTGTGGATTTAAAGGATCTATTACAGAAAATCGATTTAAACAGATGTCAAGGAAATCAATGTTTTATACAACGGATTATTACATGAATGCCACGAGAGCAGAGAGGACAGAATTAAAAATAGGAGATATTATCACCCATGTTGACGGCAGGCCGGTTGAGTCTATCGTTGACAGCATCAAAAAATATTATCCTGCTTCCAATGAAGCGGCAAGGATGCGAAACATTGCCGGGGATTTATTACGTTCAAAGGAACAGACTTTGTATATCAACTATATATCTTCTAATCAATTAAAACAAAGAGAAATTTATTTAGAAAATAAGAGTCATTTGCAACACTACATATACAAAAAAAGCGCAACTAAATGCTATAAATTCATAAACGAAAACATTGGATATATCAGCTTAAAATCAATAAAAGATGAAGATATAAATACGATTAAAGAGAATTTCAAGAATACGAAAGGTATTATTATTGATATTCGTATTTCGGAACATATCCACCCACCCTTACCGAGAAATCAGAGGCAGGGGCGTATTTTTTACGAACAATGCGCAGGGCAAACCATAAATTTTCAACAAAATGTTATAAAACATCTTTTTAAATTTTGGAAACCGGTAAATTCAACTTACCTTTGACCTCACAAATTAGAGTTCCGGTCTGAATGGGCCGGAATTCTTTTTGTTTTTTGTTTTAATAATTAATATTTATATTTTGCTATGGCTGTACACTACATGACAAAGGAGGGATACAACAAACTTCTGGAGGAAGTGAATTATCTTGAATCAGAACGGCGTCCTGCGATTTCGAGGCAGATTGCGGAAGCTCGGGATAAAGGCGATTTGTCCGAAAATGCGGAATATGATGCAGCTAAAGAAGCGCAAGGAATGTTGGAAGCCAAAATTTCTCAATTAAAAACTTTGATTTCCAATTCCCGCTTGATTGATGAAAGTCAAATTTCGACCGAAAGTGTACAAATACTAAATAAAGTTACGATCCGGAACACTAAAAACAATCAAAAAATGGTATATACCTTGGTTTCCGAAAGTGAAGCGGATTTGAAACAGGGCAAAATCGCCATCAGTACTCCTATCGGGAAAGGCCTTATGGGTAAAAAAGTGGGTGATGTTGTGGATATTAAAGTTCCGAACGGAATAATGAATTTTGAAGTTGTAGATATTGCTTTATGACTATTTTCAGTAAAATAATCGCAGGAGAAATACCGAGTTACAAAGTAGCGGAAAGCGCTGATTTTTATGCTTTTCTGGATATTAATCCCTTGGTGAAAGGGCATACGCTTGTTGTTCCCAAGAAAGAAACGGATTATATTTATGATTTGGATGATAAAACCGCTAGCGAAATGTTTGTATTCTCGAAGCGAGTAGCGAAAGCCATACAAAAAGCCGTTCCTTGCAAAAGGGTAGGGGTTGCGGTGATCGGATTGGAAGTTCCGCATGCTCATATTCATTTGATTCCCATAAATAAAGAATCAGATATGATTTTTTCAAATCCAAAGCAAAAACTTGCCCCTGAAGAATTTAAAGATATTGCTGCGGCGATTGCTTTGAATTTTGAGTAAAAAGTCATTTGTACGTCATAATTAGGTTAGCTTTTTTATCTTCGAACCTCTACGCGGTGGGTAGCGCTCAAATTTTTGTTCCGGAAATCGACTTGTTCCACAAATTTTGTTGCCAGAAATTGAAATGCTTCTCCGGTTATTGAATCGTTTAAAGCAACCGGTATTCCCGAATCTCCGCCTTCGCAGATGCTTTGAACAATCGGTATTTGTCCGAGTAAAGGGGTGTGCATTTCTTCGGCTAACCGGCGGCCGCCTTCTTTTCCGAAGATATAGTATTTATTTTCAGGTAGTTCGGATGGCGTGAACCAAGCCATATTTTCAACTAATCCCAAAACGGGTACATTGATTTTTTCACCGGTAAACATGCTGATTCCTTTGCGCGCATCGGCCAGCGCCACTTCCTGAGGTGTGGTGACAATTACAACGCCTGTTATTGCAAGTGTTTGAACCAAAGTCAGATGAATATCACTTGTTCCGGGAGGAAGATCCAGAAGGAAGTAGTCCAATTCTCCCCAATGAGCGTCGGTGATTAATTGTTTTAAAGCATTGCTTGCCATCGTTCCCCGCCAGACCAAAGCGTCTTTTTTATTGATAAAGAAGCCGATAGAAAGAATTTTTACTCCGTATTGCTCAACAGGCTTAATGAGTTCCCGTTCCCCGACTTTTTCCATGTAAGGTTTTGCTTCCTCTGCATGAAACATTTTGGGAATGGATGGCCCAAAAATATCGGCATCCAGAAGTCCGACTTTGTAGCCCAATTTTGCCAAAGCTACTGCCAAATTAGCTGAAACCGTGCTTTTCCCGACTCCGCCTTTGCCGGAAGAAATGGCGACAATGTTTTTCACTCCGGGTAATAAATTGACCGGAGCAGGTTTAGGCGGTTGCTTGGCTTTTGTTATTATATTTCCTTTAATATCAATATTTTCGCCGGCATAAGTCAGAATAGCGGCTTCGGCGGCTTTGACTAAGGACTTCATAAACGGATCATTTGGCTTTTCGAAAATAATCGAAAAACTCACTTTATTTCCTTCGATGCGCATATCGTCTTCAATCATGCCCATTTCGACGATGTTTTTGCCGGTTCCCGGATATCGTACTTTTTCAAGTGCGTCCAAAATTAATTTAGGATAGATATTCATATAATTACGAATTACGAATTACAAATTACGAATGTTTTAAATATTTTTTTCAGTTCTCAGTTCTCAATTCTCAATTCTCAATTTTCAATTCTATTTCTGTGAAAGCTCCTGTACGTATCATGTTCAATATCAGTTTCCGGCTCGATGTAAGTTTCACGAGGTTCAAGCACAAAGCGAATATATTTAATGCTGATGCCCCGGTCGAGCCATTGTTGTTCGTAAAACGTCCGGATGGAAAGAATATCGTCCGCTAAATGACTTTCATACAAATTATTAGTTTGAACCAATACCGGAAAATGATTGATTTTTACCATTTCACAGGTATAAGTAAACATGAAATTGCTGTCGGTTTTCAGGTGAATTTCGCCGTTTTCTTTCAAAATCCGGCTGTAAAGTTTCATAAACCGCGTGGAAGTCATCCGTTTATTGGCTTTTTTCATTTGCGGATCGGGGAATGTGAGCCAGATTTCAGATACTTCGCCCGGCGCAAAAAAATAATCAATCAATTCGATGTGCGTTCTTATGAAAGCTGCGTTTTTCAGATTTTCCTGTTGGGCTTGTGTGGCTCCGCTCCACATTCTGGCGCCTTTTATATCAATTCCGATAAAGTTTTTTTCGGGAAAGATTTTTGCCAGACCCACCGTATATTCTCCTTTTCCGCAGCCTAATTCGATGACAATCGGTCTGTTATTTTTAAAAAACAACTCATTCCACATCCCTTTCATTTCAAATTTTTTTTCTTCCAAAACGGAAAAAGGATATTGAAACACATGGGAATAGGTGTTCATTTCTTCGAATTTTCGTAGTTTATTTTTGCCCACAGATTAAACCATTTTATTTGTGCAAAAGTAATCATTTTAATCCTAATTTTGTAGGTATCGCAAAATTGATTTTTCGAAAACAATGAATTGAGAGAGGTTAAAACGTTGAGAATCATAAAGAAAAATCTGTATCATGCAGACGAATAAATTAGATTTTGTATAAATAATATACTTGGTATTGCAAAGTACCTTTTTTATTTTTACATTTGTAGCCATAAATGGAAAATATATTAATATAAATCTCGTTATTAATGTAACAAAAATGTTGTTTTTTCGTCTAAATATAAAAATTGCTGAGAATAATGATAAAATTGCAACGAATCAATAAAACTTACTATAATGGGGCTCCGCTTCATGTTTTGAAAGGAATCAATCTGGAAGTCAAGCGAGGGGAAATGATTTCAATTATGGGGGCGTCCGGTTCCGGAAAATCAACCTTACTCAATATTTTAGGTATTTTGGATACTTACGATGAAGGTAATTATTATTTGAATGATATTTTGATAAGAGACCTGAGTGAATCGCGGGCGGCAGAATTGCGGAATACGATGATTGGTTTTGTCTTTCAATCGTTCAATCTGATTAATTTCAAAAATGCAATGGAAAATGTGGCGCTTCCGCTCTATTATCAGGGAATAAGCCGGAAAAAGAGAAACCGCATTGCGTTGGAATATTTGGACAAAATGGGCTTGAAAGAATGGGCGGAACACAGTCCTAATGAATTGTCGGGCGGACAAAAACAACGGGTGGCCATTGCCCGCGCCTTGATTTCCAAGCCGCAAGTTATTCTGGCAGACGAACCTACCGGCGCTTTGGACAGCAAAACTTCGGAAGAAATGATCCAACTTCTTCGGGAAGTAAACAAGGAGGGCATGACAATGATTATCGTAACTCACGAACAAAGCGTTGCGGATGCTACGGATAAAATCATTCATTTGAAAGATGGAATCATTGAAGAAATAATAAATACAGGTACACGGTGAAAGGTACACGGTACACGATTTACTTTTCCTGTACCATTTACCTTTCACCTTGTACCCTAATCGTAGAGATATGTTTGATTTAGATAAGTGGACTGAAATATTCGATACAATCCGGAAAAATAAACTGCGTACTTTTTTGACGGGACTTTCCATTTCGTGGGGAATATTTATGTTTTGTTTCCTGCTTTGCGCCGGTAACGGACTGAAAAACGGCGTGACGTCTAATTTTGAATCCCGTGCGGTAAACATGTATGATTTTTGGGGACGCAGGACTTCCAAGCCTTATAAAGGATTGCCGGACAACAGATCTATCAATCTTGACGAAAATGATTTAAGGTTAATTAAAGAACAATTACCACAAACCGTTAATGTTTCCGGTATGATAAGTACAGATCTTGAAATTAGCTACAAAAACAATAATACTCCCTGTTCTTTTCAAGGCATAGATCCGGAATATATGCATATTAACGGTGTAAAAATTTTAGACGCACAAGGCCGGTTCATCAATGACATGGACATTAAGGAAAGACGAAAAGTGGCGGTCATCAATCAACGGGCAAAAGACGTCTTATTTCAGGACAGCATAGCGGTTGGAAAACAGGTTGTTGCAGGCGGATTAGGTTATACGGTGATCGGTGTTTTTACGGAAGATTCCTGGGGTAACGACGCAAAAGCTTATATCCCGTTTTCAACGGCTCAGTTGTTGTACAATAAAGACAAAGATATTGGTGATATTTACTTTACGGTGGATGGTCTTGAAACGAAGGAAGAAAACGAAGCTTTTGAAAAAGAGTTAAGAAAAAAATTGGCCGATTTACATGTTTTTGACCCTGAAGATAAGCGTTCGATAGGTATGTGGAATATGTTACAAAATTATTTACAAACCCAGGGTGTTTTTAACGGTATTTCGGCCTTTATTTGGGTAATTGGAATCGGTACTTTGATTGCAGGCGTCATCAGTATCAGCAATATAATGTTGATAACCGTCCGGGAACGGACGCGGGAATTTGGTATCCGAAAAGCAATCGGCGCTAAACCTTCTTCCATTATGGGAAGTATCCTGATGGAATCGGTATTGATGACCTCCGTTTTCGGTTATATCGGTATGTTTTTGGGCGTCGCTATAGGAGAATTGGCTAATTCGATATTGCTGAATTTGCCGCCTGAAGCAGAAGAAGTATCGCATGTATTTCAAAATCCGACGATAGAAGTCAATGTGGCTATCGGAGCGATGTTGATTTTAATTGTTTCGGGTGTTTTGGCAGGGGCTTATCCGGCTTGGAAAGCGTCGCGAATATCGCCGGTGATTGCGATGCGAGAAGAGTAATAAATAATTACGAATTACGAATTACAAATTACGAGAATTAGAATGTTATTGTTTGATTTAGATAGGTTTCAGGAAATATGGCAGACCATTACCCGGAACAAGGTGAGGAGTTTTCTTACGGGTTTCGGGGTGTTCTGGGGTATTTTCATGCTGGTAATCATGATGGGCGCCGGACATGGACTGGAAAGGGGAATGTTGAAAGGCATAGATGGTTTTGCAACCAATTCCTGTTTCATGGGCTCTTCTACAACCAGTTTGCCTTACAAAGGTTTTCAAAAAGGAAGGAATTGGAATATTCATAACCGGGATTTGGATATTCTTATGAAGTCTGTTCCTGAAATCGAATGCTTGTCGCCGATGTTGTGGGGACAACGTTCTACCAATAATGTAGTTTACCGGGATAATTCGGGTTCGTACAACGTAAGAGGACTGCATTCCAATTACATCGAAATCGAACAACAACGGATGGAGTACGGCCGTTTTATCAATGAAATCGATATTGTCCAAGCTCGAAAAGTTTGTGTTATAGGAACCACCGTGTATGAGGAATTGTTTCCTACCAAAGGCAATCCCTTGGGGCAATATATTCGGGTAAATGGCATTTATTACCAGGTAATCGGTGTTTCTTCAGGTGTTGCGAATATCAGTATTGGAGGACGGTCGGAAGAATCGGTTGTCATTCCGTTTACTACCATGCAGCAAGTTAATAACCAAGGAGATATTATCCACATGTTGGCGGCAAGTACGTTGCCTGATGTATCGGTAAAAGGAGTACAGGAAAAAATAGAAACGGTTTTAAAAGCCAATAACCGTATTTCTCCCGATGATAAGCAAGCTCTTTGGGGATTTAATTTGCAAGACCAGTTTAATATGTTCAAATATTTGTTTCTGGGAATTTCATTTGTGATCTGGATTGTCGGTTCGGGAACGTTGGTTGCCGGTATTGTGGGAGTTAGCAATATTTTGACGGTGACTATTAAAGAGCGCACCAAAGAAATCGGTATTCGCCGGGCTTTGGGCGCCAAGCCGGGAACAATTATGGGACAAATCATTTGGGAAGGTTTGGTTTTGACGGCCATTTCCGGTTTGTTGGGATTATGTTTCGGCGTGTTATGCTTGAATTTGGCAAACACCTATTGGTTGGAAAATGCCGAAGATGTGTTTTTATCCGATCCTATGATCTCTTTTGGAGCGGCTATTGCATCGGTAATCATATTGTTGGCTTTCGGGTTGATTGCCGGTTCGCTTCCGGCAAGGCGGGCTTTGCGAATCAAGGCTATTGAGGCGATTAGAGAAGAATAATGTGAAAAAAATAAAATTATATATGTATGAAAAAGATTAGAGGAATCATTTTACTTGTTATTTTGGGTTTGGTCGTACTTTGGACATTTGTTGTGCTTTGGAATAAATCGCGTCCGAAAGTTGATGTTTATGAGATAGTTACTCCTACAACAGGAACGATTGAAAATAAAACGATAGCTACTGGGAAAGTCGAACCGAGGGATGAGATTCTGATTAAGCCGCAGATATCGGGTATTATTTCGGAAGTGATGAAACAAGCCGGAGAAAAAATAACTATCGGAGAAGTCATTGCAACAGTGAAAGTTATCCCTGAAATGGGACAATTAAATTCGGCAGAATCTCGTCTGAAGGTGGCGGATATTAATTTGAAGCAAGTTCAAACCGAATATGAACGGCAGGAACGCTTGTACCTTAATAAGGTCATTTCGAAAGAGGAATTTGATGCTTCCGATGCCGCTTTCCGGAAGGCGAAAGAAGAAAAAGCCAATGCGCAGGATGCTTTGGATATTGTGCGTGACGGAGTTGCAAAGAAGTATGCCAAATTGAGCAATACGCAAATCCGTTCGACCATTTCGGGTATGATTCTGGACGTTCCCGTAAAAGCCGGAAATTCTGTTATTCAAGCAAATACGTTTAATGACGGAACGACTATTGCATCGGTTGCCAATATGAATGATTTGATTTTCAGGGGAAAAATCGATGAAACGGAAGTTGGAAAAATCAGGGAAGGGATGCCGATTGTTTTGAGTGTCGGCGCGCTCAACAGTGAAAAATTCGATGCCCGCTTGGAATATATTTCACCCAAAGGTACGGAAGAAAACGGAGCGGTATTGTTTGAAATGAAAGCGGCCGTGAAAGTTCCCGATACGATATTCATCCGGGCGGGATACAGCGCAAATGCCGAAATTGTTTTGGCGCGGGCCTCCGATGTGCTGACCATTCCCGAAAGTTCTGTCGAATTCAGCAATGACTCGGCTTTTGTTTACAAGGTAAAGGAAGAAAAGCCCAAACAAGTATTTGAAAAAAGTCCGGTTAAAATCGGTATTTCCGATGGCGTGAAAGTCGAAGTGAACGGAGGTTTGACGGCTGATGACAAAATCCGTGGAAACAAGATTGATGATAAAGCAAAAGATAAGGATAAAAAGAAGGAATAAAAGATTATAACTATGAAAGTAATTAAAAAACAGTTTGTTATGATTCTTTTGGCGTGCC
>BNTV01000077.1 GCA_025996865.1 Bacteroidia bacterium | reverse complement strand
TGCTACCTGAAAATATAATTCTTGTAGGAGGAAGAGGTGATGAAAAAATTTTATCTCATGTTATTCATTTATATAAAAATATCGTTTCATATAGTATTAAAGGATGTGGAGGAGCCAGTAAAATTCATATTTATGCCAATGTCTTAAGAAAAGAACATTTAAAGCTGTTTGTTTTAGTTGATGCAGATAAAGAAGGACGTGACAGTAAAAAAAAAATATTAGATGAACAACCAAATCTCAATATTTTTACATTGAAAGATTTATTGAAAGATTTGCCGGATAATTCGACAATCGAAGATTTACTATCTGCTGATTTTATTAAGTCTTTTTTTAATAAAGAAATGGGAATGTCTTTTGATTTGAACGAAGATGAGGCAATTATTAATCAACTAAAAGAACAATCTACAAAGTTAAAAGAAGATAAACAAAAACTTGACTCTTTAAAACAAAAACTTTCCGAAGAATTTTGTGAATATAAAACAAAACCAGATATTGAAAAACAAGCACCTAAACTGGCAGAATTGGTTAAACAACTGTGTAATAAAATAGAAGACTTCAAAAAATCAAGTTAAATTGGTAGAGGAAACGAAAGTTAATTTATAGAAAGCAATCAATAAACCATCCGGATTCAACATATTGCAAAAATGAAAAAATAATTTTAACTTTGCACTGAATTGGAAAACGCTATTTTTATGCAAACAGCACAAATTACAAGACAAAAATATGATATAATTTCTTGGATTACAAGATTGGAAGATAAGAAATTAATAAACAAACTTCATCAAGAAGCAACTATGCAAACCGATGAAGTTATCCGCTTATCAGCGGCGCAGTTAGAAATGCTCAAAATGAGTGAAGATGATATAAAAAATGGTCGTATTGTATCAGAAGAAGAACTAAATAATAACAACAAACTTCAAAGTTCAACTTTGAGTTAAAGCCACCAAACCCTTCACCACCGCCGCTTCAACCGTCTTCCACTCCGGCATCTCATTCCCCACAAACAAAAACCCTCAACTCAGTATTGCCGAAAATGCAGGTTATTTCATAAGATATAACAAATTCGTTATAAAAATTTGGCAAAATAAAAAATAAAACCTACCTTTGCCCCGTACAAATGATCTTTGATATGAAAACATCAGAGTTTCTTAGAAAGGCTGCCGATGTAGGTTGTTACTTTGTAAGTCACGGCAAAGAGCATGATGTTTGGTATAGTCCTGTTACTAAAAAGTATTTCAGGGTTTCGAGACATCAAAGTCAAGAACTGAAAGGAGGAACGCTTCACGGTATGTCTAAGGATGCAGGGCTAAAATAGCCCTGCACATTTGTACAAAATTAAATTTTTTTTATATGAAACTAAAAGCTATCGTTGAATTATGGGACAATGGGACATATAGCATATATGTTACCAATGCAAAGAAGCATAATATTAGTGCACAAGGTAATTCGGTAGAAGAAGCAAAAGCTAATTTACAGGATGCAATTAATGATTATGTAGCCATGTATAAAGAAACCGGAAAGCCGGTTCCAAAAGAAATCAATAATCCTGAATTCGAATACAAATACGATTTGGCTTCTTTCTTCAACTATTTCGATTGTTTGAATATAACCAATTTAGCAAAAAAAGCGGGTATTAATGCCTCTTTATTGCGCCAATATAAAAATAAAATTACATTTGCTTCCGAAAGGCAAACAAAGAAAATACAATATTCAATCAATTTACTTGGAAATGAATTGGCAGCCGTAAGGCTCTGATATACATTTGTACAACCGGAAGCCCGGAAAATAAACTTTCGGGCTTTTTAAACCCCACTTTGAGTTAAAGCCACCAAACCCTTCACCACCGCCGCTTCAATCGTCTTCCACTCCGGCATCTCATTCCCCACAAACAAAAACCCAATCAACAAACCTGTCTCCCTTTCCCGCAAACTTTGCAAAAGCGCCTGTTTATTCAAACGATACGCCTCCCGAATCAACCGCTTGACACGATTTCTGTGCACAGCCCGCTTGAATCTTCTCTTGGGAACGCTGATCAAAACAGCCGCCTCCGCCCCGGAAACCGGTTGCTGTTCAACATAAACTACGCGCAAAGGATAAGCGATAAAAGAAATCCCTTTTTCAAACAAAAGATCCATTTCTTTTTGCTTGAAAATCCGCTCTTTTTTCCGAAAAGTCTGCTTGTTATCCAAAGGATTTATTTTTTGCCTTTTGCAGGTTTCATTACAGTCTTCAAATATTGCTCCAACGCAGCGGTCATGGAAGGAGCCTGCGGGTTCGGCGCTTCTATATCCAAACGCAAACCGGCGTCACGAACGGCTTTGGCAGTCGTCGGGCCGAAAGTTCCGATAGCTGTTCCGTTTTGATCGAAATTGGGGAAATTTTTCAATAAAGAAGCAATTCCTGCCGGCGAAAAGAACAAAAGAATATTGTAATCAAAAGCCTCATCGGGAGTAAAGTCATTGCTTACAGTCCGATACATAATGGCTTTTGTATATTTTATCTTTTTGTCGTCCAACGATTTAAATATATCTTCTTTGTGGACATCCGATACGGGAACCAAAAAACGTTCTTTGTTATGTTTGTTGATATATATAATTAAATCCTCAATCCGGGAAGAACCGGGATAGAAAATCTTCCTTTTCCGGAAAATGATATACTTTTGGAGATAAACCGCAATCGCTTCCGTAACACAAAAATACTTCATTGTTTCGGGTATTTGTACCCGAAGTTCTTCGCACAAACGGAAAAAATGATCAATAGCCGTTTTTGCGGTAAAAATAACTGCCGAATGGTCTAAAACATTGATTCTCTGGGTACGAAATTCCTTCGCAGAAACCGAATCTATTCTTATAAACGGCCGGAAAACAACCTGGACGCCATATTTTTCAGCAATGTCATGATAAGGCGACTTTTCTGTCTTCGGATCAGGCTGAGAAACCAGAATTTTCTTTATATTTGAGTCCATAAACTATCCTTTTGCATTAAAAACAAATAAACGAATCCTTTGTATAAAAGAAACAAAGGTATGATTTCCTGGGTGCAAAGGTACAAAATAAAATAAAGCAAACTGCTTTTTTTGTTGAAAAATAGCACAAATTGCCTATATAACAATACAATTTGAATAAAAATGAAGTATATTAGGACAAAATAAAAACCATACGTATAAATTTGACCAACATAAAATAAAAACAGTACCGGAAAAAATAAAATGATTCCGCTCAGGCAAATGGCAGAAGAAAAAGTATCGTTCCATCGTTGTTCCGATTCTTTGTCAAAAAAAACGTATCCTATAAAAGAATAAGTCAGATATTTGTAACCGATAAAAAGACTTAGCAAAAGAATTGCAAATCCCAAAAAGATAAACATTCCGGAAGGCGATTCGACATGGAAAACCTCATTATTCAAAGCATTGCAATAAACGATGATCGAAGTCAGCAAAATGGTTTGTATGCAGAAAAGCAATATATTCGGAGATTCGCCGGCAAATATCATACCGGTAGTAGTTTGGGTTCTATTTCCGAACAATTTATCTGCCATCGCAAGCAACAATTTTGAGTTTTTGCTGACTTGATAAATCAGGATAAAAAAGCAAACCAAGAAGAGAATAAAACCCATATTTTGGGTTTGAGCCCTTCCTGCAATCGGTTCTTCTGTCAGGAACAGTAAATTGTCCATTCTTATTTATTACTTCCTTTTTTCTGCTCGAAAATCAAGTTCAATGCTTCTTCAGGCGTGTTTGCCACCATCCACATATCGGCTGTTTTGTGAGGTAAAAAATTCTCCGCATCAATTTTTTGCAACAATTCCAAGAGAGAATTGTAAAATCCGTTGGTATTCAGGATAATTACCGGATTTGTGTACAAACTCAATTGTTTCCAGGTGATGATTTCCAACAATTCTTCCAATGTTCCGATACCACCCGGCAAAGCGATACAAGCATCCGATTCCCGCGCCATAATTTGTTTTCGCGTGTGCATGTCGGATGTGACGGTCAAATCCTGAATGTCGGGGTGAATCCAACCTTTATCAATCATAAACCGGGGAATAATCCCATAAACTCTTCCGCCTTTTGCCAGAACAGCATCGGTGACAGCAGCCATCAGACCGTTATTTCCGGCGCCATTGATACAGGTAATACCGAGTGCAGCCATTCGTTCACCCAAATCCTTCGCCGCTTCGAAATAAACCGGAGCAATATCCGGACTTGAAGAAGCATAAACGGTTATTGTATTTACATTCGTGTTTTGAGACATATCCTACTTATATTCGTCCCAACTTTTAATCGGGATTTTATTCATATCGATATAACAAAAAGCCTGAATAAAAGCCGAAGCAAGCCGCGCATTCGTGAACAGCGGAATATTGAAATCAATCGCGCCGCGCCGGATTTTGTACCCATTCGACAACTCTCCTTCCGTCAAGTTTTTAGGAATATTGATTACCAAGTCGATTTGTTTGTTGCGAATCATATCAAGCGCATTCGGTTTTCCGTTTTCGCTGGGCTGACACACATGAATTGAAGGTATTTGATTATCCGACAAAAATTTATGTGTCCCCTCGGTCGCATAAATCGTATAACCTTTTTCGCACAACAAACGGCAAGCCTCCACCGTATCAACTTTCGACCGTAAAGTTCCGCTGGAAATCAACACATTCTTTTTGGGAATCTGCATTCCTACGGACAACATGGATTTCAGCACGGCTTCGTAATAACTATCGCCGAGGCAGCCCACTTCTCCGGTCGAAGCCATATCGACGCCCAGTACCGGGTCGGCCTTCTGCAATCGGGCAAAGGAGAATTGCGAAGCTTTGATTCCGACATAATCCAAATCAAATTCGTTTTTGCTTGGCCGTTCGACCGTTTCGCCCAACATGATTCTTGTAGCCAGTTCGATGAAATTCAACTTCAACACTTTGGATACAAACGGGAAACTCCGCGAAGCGCGCAGGTTACATTCTATTACTTTAATATCATTATCTTTCGCCAGGAATTGAATATTGAAAGGCCCGGTGATTTGAAGCGCCGAAGCAATTTCCTTAGCGATTCGCTTGACTTTGCGAACTGTTTCCACATAAAGCCGTTGCGGTGGAAATTGTATGGTTGCATCACCCGAATGGACACCGGCAAATTCGATATGTTCCGAAATGGCGTAACTGATTACTTCACCGTGGTCGGCCACTGCGTCAATTTCTATTTCCTTGGCATTCTGTATAAACTCGCTGACAACTACCGGATGTTTTTGTGAAACATTGGCCGCTAATTTCAGGAAACGTTCCAATTCGGTCTGGTTGGAGCAAACGTTCATCGCAGCGCCCGAAAGCACATACGAAGGCCGCACCAACACAGGAAATCCGACTTCTTCCACGAATTTGTCAATATCAGACAACGAAGTCAATTCTTTCCAACGCGGCTGGTCGATTCCCAAACGGTCGAGCATGGACGAAAATTTGTGCCGGTCTTCGGCGTTGTCGATACTCGCAGCGGCAGTTCCCAAAATCGGAACGCCTGCGCGGTCAAGCGAAAGCGCCAGGTTGTTCGGGATTTGTCCGCCGGTGGAGAGGACTACGCCGTGCGGATTTTCCAGTTCGATAATGTCCATTACCCGCTCATAAGTCAATTCGTCGAAATAGAGGCGGTCGCACATATCGTAATCGGTTGATACGGTTTCCGGATTGTAGTTAATCATGACGCCGCGCCAACCTTGACGGCGAATCGTTTCAAGCGCATTAACCGAGCACCAGTCAAATTCTACGCTGCTTCCTATCCGGTAAGCGCCCGAACCTAAAACGATTACAGAACGTTTATCGCCCAAATAATGCACATCGTTTTCCGAACCGTTGTAAGTCAGATACAAATAATTGGTCTGTGCCGGATATTCGGCAGCCAAGGTATCAATTTGTTTCACAACGGGTACGATGCCTGCTTCCTTGCGTCGCGCACGCAAAAGCGCTTTTTTATCAGTCGCAATATCCGAATTTTCGTACAGAAGTTTGGAAATCTGGAAGTCGGAAAAACCTTTTTGCTTGGCTACCCGCAACAAATCTTCCGGCAATTCCTCGACGGAATGGTATTTTTTAATTTCTTTCGAACATTGATAAATCAGTTGGAGTTTTTGAAGAAACCACAAATCAATTTTTGTCAATTCATGGATGCGGTCGATGGAATAACCGGCTTCCAAAGCTTGCGCAATGATGAAAATCCGTTTGTCGGTCGGCTCGGCGAGCGCCCGGTCGATGTCGTCCGTTTCCAAATCCTTGTTGGCGACAAATCCGTGCATGCCTTGGGAAATCATCCGTAATCCCTTCTGAATCACTTCTTCAAAACTGCGTCCGATGGACATGACTTCACCCACACTTTTCATACTCGAACCGATTTCCTGCGACACGCCTTGGAATTTACCCAAATCCCAGCGCGGGATTTTACAGACGATGTAATCCAAAGCCGGCTCAAAGAAAGCGGTTGTCGTTTTGGTAACCGAGTTTTTCAAATCCTGCAAACCGTGTCCCAAAGCCAATTTTGCAGCGATAAACGCCAAAGGATAACCGGTTGCTTTGGACGCCAAAGCCGAAGACCGGCTCAAACGGGCGTTCACTTCAATCACGCGGTAATCTTCCGAAGCGGGGTCAAAAGCGTATTGCACGTTACATTCGCCCACAATGCCGATGTGTCGGATGATACGGATGGATAATTCCCGCAATTTGTGATATTCCTGATTGGTCAAAGTTTGCGATGGAGCGACAACGATACTTTCACCGGTATGGATTCCCAGCGGATCGAAGTTTTCCATGTTACAAACCGTGATACAGTTATCATATTTATCGCGAACTACTTCATATTCAATCTCTTTCCATCCTTTCAGCGATTTTTCAATCAACAGTTGACCGGAATAGTTGAAAGCTTTTTCGGCCAAAATCCGCAATTCATCGGAATTGTCGCAAAATCCGCTGCCCATGCCGCCCAAGGCGTAAGCCGCACGCACGATGATGGGATAGCCCAACTGTTCCGCTGCTTGCAAAGCCCCGTCAATGGATTCGACGGCTACACTTTTAATGGATTTGACGTCGATTTGGTCTAATTTCTTGACGAACAATTCCCGGTCTTCCGTATCAATAATCGATTGAACGGGAGTTCCTAAGACCTGGACGTTGTATTTCTCAAAAATCCCGGATTTGTAAAGAGCAACTCCACAATTCAAAGCCGTTTGTCCGCCGAAGGAAAGCAAAATTCCGTCCGGCCGCTCTTTTTCAATGACTTTCTCCACGAAAAACGGAGTGACCGGCAAGAAATAAATCTTATCGGCTACGCCTTCGGAAGTTTGCACCGTGGCAATATTGGGATTGATTAAAACAGTGGAAATGCCTTCTTCTTTCAGCGCTTTCAAGGCTTGGGAGCCGGAATAGTCGAATTCGCCGGCTTCGCCGATTTTCAGGGCGCCGGAACCGAGAAGAAGTACCTTCTTCGGGTACACGGTACACGGTGCATGGTGCACGGCAGGCGGCTGTTCAAGATTGTACGGTTTTTCATTTCCGGTCGTGTACCGTGTACCGTGCACCGTGCACCCATCCATGACATCTATAAACATATCAAAAAGAAATTCGGTATCCGTAGGGCCGGAAGCCGCTTCAGGATGGAACTGTGCCGAAAACCAAGGCTTCGTTTTGTGGCGGACGCCTTCGTTGGTGCCGTCGTTCATATTGGTGAACAAGACTTCCCAATCTTCTCCCAGCGTATTGGTATCAACGGCAAAGCCGTGATTTTGCGAAGTGATGAAACATTTGTCGGAGTCGGCCATCCGAACCGGTTGATTGTGGCTGCGATGTCCGTATTTCAGTTTGAAAGTCGAGGCGCCGCCGGCTTTTGCCAAAAGTTGGTTTCCCATACAAATACCGAAAATCGGTTTGCCCATTTCCATGGCTTTCCGAATATGGTCAACAGTTGTCCGGCAGTAGTCGGGATCGCCGGGACCGTTTGAAATAAACAATCCGTCGTATTCTAAGGTATTGAAATCATAATCCCATGGAACGCGGAGGATGCTCACATCCCTTTTCAACAGGCAGCGAACGATATTGTGTTTGACGCCGCAATCGACCAAAACAATGGTTTTAGAACCATTTCCGTAACGCAAGACTTCTTTACAGCTGACTTTGGCTACGAGGTTTTCGAGATTCGGATCGATGAAATCCGCACCCCCCAGCCCCCTGAAGGGGGAGTTGGGACTGTGAGTTTGTTCATCATGCTGCGGCAAAGTCCCCTTTAGGGGATTTAGGGGTTCAATCCGTCCCAACATAGACCCTTTTTCCCTGATTAGCTTTGTCAAAGCACGGGTATCCACGCCGTAAATGCCGGGCACTTTATGCTCTTTCAGCCATTCACCCAGACTTTTACGAGCATTCCAATGGCTGTATTCGTGAGAATATTCGGAGATAATCAAACCACTGACTTGGATCTTATCGGATTCGTAAAATTGCGAAAGTCCATTGATGACATTATCTTCCGGAACGCCATAATTTCCGACCAAAGGATAAGTTACCGTAAGAATTTGCCCGGAATAAGAAGGATCGGTCAAGCTTTCCGGATAACCTACCATCGCAGTATTGAAAACGACCTCACCGGCCGCAGAAGCTTCGTAGCCAAATGAATAGCCATCGAAAGTCATCCCGTTTTCCAATACTAAAACAACTTTTTTGTCCATAGATTTTGAAAAGGAATTTTTATTGCGCAAAGGTACGAAAAAATATTGAGAGTACATTTCCCGGATAAATCTTAATTTTTATTAAAGAAAAAAAATCCGTAAAATTAACATTAAAACTACCATAAACAGGGTATTTTTTCGTGATTTTGATAACGATCTTTTAAAATTAACAAAAATATGTCAGTAGAAATATTGTATTATAAAATAAAATTACTATTTTTGCAAAAAAAATGAAATATACATTACAATTTACTTAAAGATAACTAAAAAGGAAAAAAGGGGTACAATAAATTTTTCGAGGAAAAATGTTATACATTAATCTTATCTCATTAATTTATCATAAGAAAAACATAGTCAAGAAGAAAGTAGTAATGTTTAATTTAAAAATAGTTTTATGAAAAAAGTAGTTTTATTGTTATCATGTTTGTTAATAAGCATGGGATTGGCAATTGCACAAGGCAAAACAGTATCGGGAACTGTGGTTGATGAAACCGGGGAGCCTATCATTGGTGCGTCTGTGTTTGCCAAAGGAACTTCTTCGGGGACAGCTACCGACATCCATGGAGCATTTTCTATTTCGGTGCCGGCGTCTGTAAATGCATTGATCGTATCATACCTTGGTTATAGAACCGTTGAAGTAGCAGCCGGAAACAATTTAAAAGTAACGCTTGTTCCGGAAACAAAGTTTCTGGATGAAGTAGTGGTAACGGCTTTAGGTATCACCCGGGAAAAGAAAGCGCTTGGTTACAGCGTTACAGAGGTCGGCGGCGACGAGTTGATCAAGAGCAGGGGAGGGGTATCTAACCCTATCAATGCACTGCAAGGAAAGGTTGCAGGGCTGCAAATTTCAAGCAGTAGCGGCAATATCGGAGGCTCTTCCAAAATTAACATTCGTGGCAATCACTCTATATCAGGAAGTAATCAACCTTTATTTGTTATTGATGGTGTGCCTATTGAAGGAGCGGATTACAACGATACAGAAACGGCAAGAGGCGCCGGTGGTTATGACTATGGTAATCTTATTCAAGATATTAACCCGGATGATGTGGAAAGTATCTCTGTATTGAAAGGGGCTAATGCTTCGGCATTATACGGTTCGCGCGCTACCAACGGGGTGATTTTGATTACGACCAAATCAGGAAAGAAAGGCGAAGGATACAATGTGTCTTTCAATTCCTCTGTGGGTTTTGAAAAGGTCAACAAACTTCCTAAAATGCAAAAGCTGTACGGAGGTGGCTATGGAAGTGATTTTGAACAAGTTACAATCAATGGAAAGACTTATAACTATCCCGATTATGCAACAGACGAAAGTTGGGGTCCTAAATACGAAGGACAAACGGTTCTTTCCTGGTATGACCTGGCTAAATGGGAAGCCGGCGGCAAAACAGGCGATCCTGCTACTTCTCTGTGGCAAACGCCTAAGCATGATATTGATTCTTTCTTTGAAACAGGTGTTTCGTTTACCAATAATGTTTCTGTCTCTCAAGCGACAGACCGGAACGCTGTTCGTATTTCTTATACCAATACGGACTTGAAAGGCTACATACCCAACAGTTCCTTGAAGAAAAATGTGATCAATTTATCGGCATCTACTACCAGTGCAGATAAGAAGTTGGAAATTTTTACCAATATTACTTACTTCAACTCCACAGCCAAAGGACGTAGCGAAACGGGTTATGGCGACAACAACATCATGCAGAAATTCATCCAATGGGGACACCGGGATTTGGATATGCAAGACTCGAAAAACTTATATCGTTTTCCGGATGGTACGCAAGCCAGTTGGAACCGTATCGGTTGGGATGATCCGGCGCCTGCTTATAGCAACAACCCCTATTGGAGTCGTTACATGAATTATGAAAATGACAGTCGCAACCGTGTATATGGCAATGTGGGCTTTAGCTATCAGATATTGCCGATGTTGAAGTTCCAATACAAGTCCAATCTCGACTTCTGGGTGGACAAACAATTTGAACGCAATGCGGTGTTCTCTCAGGAACAATCAAAGTACAGAGAAATTTCCCGCCAACAGTATGAGTTGAATAATGAAGCGCTGTTGTCCTACAATGGCACTTTCAATGATTTTACCTTAAATGCTAACTTGGGAGGCAATTTAAGGCAGAGTCGCTATGAATATGTGTTTGGTGTTACCAGTGGCGGATTAGCGATTCCTGAATTCTATAATCTGAAGAATTCTATTTCTGCTCCTACTTCCGAAAACATCTTACGCCGGAGAGCTGTCAACTCGGTGTTTGCGAATGCTATTTTAGGCTACAAAAATACCTTGTATCTGGAGGCTTCCGTACGTAACGATTGGGCATCCACCTTGCCCAAGGGTGAAAATTCCTATCTATACCCATCCATAACGGGTAGTTTTATCTTCTCGGAACTGACCAAAGAAAGCGCCGACTGGTTGTCTTTCGGTAAAGTGCGCGCCGGTTATGCTTACGTAGGGGGAGATACCGATCCGTATCGTATTGTTGATGTGTATTCACAATATACGAATATTGATGAAGCAAATGGAACTCCGGGCTATATTTTGAGTACTACGCTCAACAACAAAGACTTAAAACCGGAAAGTACCGGTTCGTTTGAAGTAGGCTTGGAAATGAATTTCTTGAAAGACCGCATCGGGTTTGAGGCAACTTATTATTCTACGGAAACGGAAAATCAAATTATTCCGCTTTCTGTATCCGGAACTACCGGTTATCTTTACCGGGTTATTAATGCCGGTTTGATCACCAATAAAGGTTTTGAATTGGCACTACATGGTTCACCGGTCAAAACAAAAGATTTTGAATGGTCGTCTATCCTTACCCTTAGTTCCAATAAGAATAAAGTGGTAAAATTGATTGATGATACAGAGTATTACCGTTTGGTGAATGCCCCTTTCAAAGTAGAAGTGGGTGCGGTGAAAGGAGCGGCTTACGGCATCATTATGGGTACCGACTATGTATATGACGACAATGGGAATAAAATGGTGGATGAAGACGGACTTTATCTGGCTACGGACGGCAATAAAAACATCGGACAGGTTTTCCCCGATTTCACCGGCGGCTGGAGTAATACGTTCCGGTACAAGAATTTTGATTTGAATGTGCTGTTGGATTTCTCCAAAGGCGGTCATTTCTTCTCTACTTCTTATATGTGGGGTATGTATTCCGGTATGTTGGAAGAAACTGCGGCCAACAATATCCGTGAAGACGGCATTATCCTTCCGGGAGTAAAAGAAGATGGAAGTAAAAACGACATCGCAGCAGATGGACAATGGTATGGCGAAAGCATCTATACCGGACCTGCTGCACAAAGTGTTTTCAAATCGGATTATTTGAAATTGCGTGAAGTAGCTATCGGCTATACTTTCCCGCTGGCAAGCAAATATTTTGTAAAATCGCTCCGTTTGTCTGCTTACGGACGCAACTTAGGCGTATGGGGTCCCGATACCAAACATTTTGATCCTGAAACTGTCGTTACCAATTCAGGTAATATCCAAGGGATTGAAGGAGGAGCATTGCCTGCTGTGGCTAACTTTGGCTTGAATGTAAGTTTGAAATTTTAATTTAAATAGGATATAATAAAATGGAAACAAAAATATATAAGTTATTCTTATTGTCTGTCGTAGCTTCTTTTTTCTTCTCTTGTCAGGATTTTGAAGAACTCAACACAGACCCCAACAATCCGGCTGTGGTGCCCTCCAACATGTTGTTTGGCGGCGCTCAGAAAAAAGCCATGAATTATATTTATGATGCGTGGTTTAGTGGTCGTCAATGTTTAGTATATTCTCAATATTGGGGACAACGCAACTATACGGAAGAAGATCGTTACCAAATTCGTGAAAGTGTGAACAACAGTTATTTTAACGTGTTTTACACCTTGATAGAAAACTTTGATGAAGTCATTACGCTGAATACCGATCCCGCAACAGCCTCATCTTCGGCTTTGTACGGCGCAAACAACAATCAGATTGCTGCTGCTAAAATTATGAAAGTCTGGTTGTTTAGTGTAATGACGGATACCTGGGGTAATATTCCGTATTTTGAAGTGGGCAAACTAAAAGAAAGTGTGTATTATCCGAAGTATGATGATCAAAAAACGATTTATACGGAATTAATCAAGGAATTAACCGAAGCGGCTAATTTGATCGACGAATCGGAACCTGCCTTTACCGGGGGCGACCGTATTTATGACGGCGATGCTTCTCAATGGAAAAAATTCGCCAATTCACTGAAAGCGCGTTTGGCGCTCCATACGTCTAAAGTAGCCGGTTCCAACTGGAAGGAAACGATTGCCGAAGCGCTTGCTTCCGGAGTTTTTGAAAGCAATGACGATGTAGCTGCCTACCATTACAGCGCTGCGCCGGAGCACAGCTACTACTATGATGCGTGGTTTGTAAGCGGTCGTAATGACTTTACGATTACCCGACCCTTTGTGGACATCCTGAAAGGACAACGGGATACATTGAACAATAAAACGCACCCTTGGGAAAAGACGGTCGATCCGCGTTTAGCTATCTATACTACTCCGCGCAATGGCGTATATATTGGTATTCCTTATGGTATTCCTTCCGGTAGTATGACTTCTGCCTTCCGGAATACAGCGCCTAACTGGTACACTTCTTCTCCTCCCGTCACATTGGCTCCGGATTTCCCTGTCCCCTTGATGACTTATGCCGAAGTGCAATTCATCATCAGTGAATACAAGGGCTTTTCGGAAGAGGAATATATAGAGGGAGTAGAAGCCTCCTTAGCGTATTGGGCAGGACTTGCAGGCATCTCTTTCGATACAGACAGAGTGGATGCTTATCTTACTGCCGTTAGTGGAAATGTGAATGCAGAAGCGGTTGCTTTGCAAAAATACATCGATTTGTATTTGAACGGTACGGAAGCATGGACGGAAATACGCCGCACCGGTTATCCGGATCAAATTTTGAAACCGGGGGAAATATCTGTCGGGACACTTAAATTTACCACTCTTTCGGATACAAAAGACCTTATTATTTCCCGTGTAAAATATCCGACAAACGAAAGTACGTTGAATAAATCCAGTTTCGATGAAGCGGTAAGTAAATTGGAAGACGGTACAAACAATTACTACACACCGATGTTCTGGGATAAACGCAGGGCGGAAGGACTGCATCCGGTGAATAAGTAAATTGATTTTCAATAAAAATTAAGGCTGTCTCAAAAGTTTTTTTTGAGCAGCCTGATTTTTTGTTATTTTAAATTGAAATACGTATCTTTGTCACAAATTGTTATTTTATTCATAATGGACAAACAAGAAAAATCAACAGCAAATGATGACGTTCCCGAGAAGCGGGAAGAAGTAAAAAATTATGCCTTTGTCTCCAAAAGGGCATTGGAAACCGACCATATCGGTTATTGTTACCGAGATACTCCTGAGAATAATATCGACAGCGGATGGCGATTCCTCTACGGCGACGAGGATGAAGAATATCTGGATAATCCGGCCAATACCGAAACGGTCTATCCGGAACAAATGCTATCCGTCAATCCGGCCTTGGATGCCATTCTGTCCGCGCCCACAGGCTGCGAGTTCGAATGGGATGACGAACAAGAAATGTACGTTGAAATCGTAGATTAAAGAACTTATCCATATTTGTGTTTTAATTCAAAATATTAATCATTTATTTAAATAAAAAGTAAACATGAGAACAATTCAAACTATTCTGTTATTGTGTGTGTCTTCTTTCATTTTTACCTGCTCGGCGAAGACGGTTAAGACACCTGAAAAGAACATCGGTCTCCAACTCTATTCCTTGCGCGATGCCGTCAATAATCCGAAAATCGGCATTGATTCGATTATCAAGGCTGTCGGCCGAATGGGCTACAAATACGTTGAAACTGCCAATTATTCGAACGGGAAAATCTATGGATTAACACCCGAAGAATTTAAGGCAAAATTAACAGCCGCCGGTTTGTGGGCGCTTTCTTGCCATGTAAGCTATGGATTGGCTTCGGATGTTTCCAAAACCAATTGGGACGAAGTTTGGGCTTGGTGGGATTTATGTATTGCCACGCATAAAGCTGCCGGTATGAAATACCTTATCACGCCGTCTATGCCGGGTAATTTATTCATAGAAGACCTCCAAGTTTATTGCGAATACTACAACAAAATCGGCGAAAAATGCAATGCAGCCGGTTTGAAATTCGGTTATCACAATCACGCTTTTGAATTTGAAAAAATATATGAAATTAATAGAAAAAGAGTGTCCATGTATGATTATATGCTCGAACATACAAATCCAGCCAATGTTTTCTTTGAAATGGACGTTTATTGGGTAATAAAAGGCGGTCGCACACCGGTGGGATTATTCAAAAAATATCCGGGACGTTTCTTGGTTTTACATATCAAAGATGAAGCTGAATTGGGCGAAAGCGGCATGGTTGGTTTTGATGGCATTTTTAAATACATCGGTACTGCTGGAACTAAATATCTGATCGTTGAAGTGGAAAAATATACCATTCCGGAAGCAGAATCGGTAAAAGTAAGTTTGGATTATTTGAATAATGCTTCGTTTGTGAAGGAAAATTATTCGAAGTAAGATAAGAAATCAGTAGAAGAGGCTGTCTAAAAAAGTCCGGTTTCGTCATTGCAAGGGCGAAACCGGACTTTTTTAGACAGTTTTTTGCATTAGAAAACAGGTAAACATTAGAAAAATAAAACATTTTTTCAACAAAAATTATAATTATCCGGATTTTTTATTTACTTTTGCATCGTATTATTAGCAAAAAGCCTTATGTGAACTAGATCCAATGGGACTTAGATGGCGTAGCTTTATCCATTTATCTTAAATTCGTTTTAACAATAACTATTTTGACATTATCTCCATGTATTTGGAGTTTTTTTGTTGTGGGCTATTTTTGCTGACGAAGCCGGTCTTTTGAGACAGCCTCTCTTTGTTTTTTTACGTATGAAAGTCATCCAAAAGGGGTGGTATGTTATTTATACCAAGCCCCGTCATGAAAAAAAGGTATTTGAAGATTTAACGCTTCGGAAGTGTAATGCTTATTTACCCTTAGTCAACCGGCGTTCGCAATGGAGCGACCGGCGAAAGACAGTTGAGAAACCACTTTTCTCCTCTTATGTATTTGTCTATCTCAATAATGTTGCGAGCTACCACCGTGTGTTGGGAGTTGACGGGTTTATCATGTTCATTAGCTTTGGGGGAAGATTAGCCATGGTGAAAGATTCAGAAATTGAAACCATCAAGCAGTTGATAGCCCATTGCCATGAAGTTGAATTGGTGCAATCGGATATCAAAATCGGGGAAAAACGCAAGATATTATTTGGACCTTTATCGGGGTATGATTGTGAGGCGGTGTCTTACAAGGGGAAAGACAGGATTATGGTCCGGATAGAGTCGTTGAGACAGGATATTATGGCGGAGCTGCCGGTAGAGTGTTTGGTGGGCGACGATGTTTTTAATTTAAGTATATATGACAAAAAGTAATCAAATTGACGCCGTTTTTATGGGTTTAGGCTATATTGGCCTTCCCACTGCGGCATTTGCAGCATCCAAAGGATTAACCGTTTTAGGCGTGGATGTTAATCCAACCGTAGTTGAAACAATCAATCGGGGAGAAATTCATATAGTAGAGCCTCATTTAGGTGAATTAGTAAAAAAGGTAATTGAATCGGGGCAACTAAAGGCAGCCGTAAAACCCCAAATTGCCAATGCCTATTTTATTGTAGTTCCAACTCCTTTCAAACAAAATCACAGGGCGGATATTTCTTATGTAGAATCCGCTACGAGAATGGTTATCCCGTATTTGAAAGCCGGGGATTTATTTGTAATTGAATCCACTTCACCGGTGATGACCACCGAGAAAATGGCCGCTTTGATTTGGAAGGAACGACCGGAATTGAAAGATAAAATCTATATTGCATACTGTCCCGAACGGGTTTTACCGGGAAATGTGATTTATGAACTGGAACACAACGACCGCGTAATCGGCGGTATCAATCCCGAATCAACACAAAAAGCCATTGAATTTTACGCTCGTTTTGTGAAGGGAACTTTACATCCGACCAATGCGCGGACAGCCGAAATGTGCAAACTGACGGAAAATTCTTCGCGCGACGTACAAATCGCTTTCGCCAACGAGTTATCCATGATTTGCGATAAAGCCGGTATTAATGTTTGGGAATTGATTGCATTGGCCAACAAGCATCCACGGGTAAATATCTTGCAACCCGGATCGGGAGTCGGCGGACACTGTATTGCCGTTGATCCGTGGTTTATTGTTTCGGATTATCCGGAACAGGCACAAATTATCAAACGTTCGCGGGAAACCAACGATTATAAGGCCGACTGGTGCGCTAACCGGGTAATAGAAACCGCCCGGCAATTTGAAACAGCAAACGGAAGGGAACCCGTAGTGGCTTGTATGGGCTTGGCTTTTAAGCCGGATATTGACGACTTGCGCGAATCGCCTTCCAAATATATAACATCCCGGATATTAAGCGAATCCAATGCAGAAGTGTTGGTCGTAGAACCGAATATTTCCGAACATAAAACATACAATCTGACGGAATATCGGGAGGCATATCAAAAAGCGGATATTGTGGCATGGTTAGTAGGACATAAATCGTTCTACGACATACAGAAAGATAATTCCAAAATAGAATTGGATTTTTGCGGCATAAAAAAATGAAAAAAATATTACTTGTTTTCGGCACACGCCCCGAAGCCATTAAAATGGCGCCTTTGGTAAAAGAATTTCAGAAATATCTCGAAAAATTCGACACCAAAGTATGTGTAACCGGCCAGCACCGGCAAATGTTGGATCAGGTATTGGAAGTGTTTGACATTCAACCGGATTATGACTTGAACATTATGGCGCCCAATCAGGATTTATACGATATTACATCGAAAGTGCTTTTAGGGATGCGGGATGTGTTGAAATCGTTTCAGCCGGAAATCGTTTTTGTACATGGCGATACGACAACTTCGATGGCTGCAACTATTGCGGCGTTTTATCAACAAATCAAAGTAGCTCATGTAGAGGCCGGGCTAAGAACCTATAATCTTTATTCGCCTTGGCCGGAAGAAATGAACCGGCAATTGACCGACCGTTTATGTGATTATTGTTTTGCCCCCACTGAGATGTCTAAAAACAATCTTTTGCAGGAAAAGATAGATGAAAGTAAAATCTATGTAACTGGAAATTCGGTAATTGATGCTCTATTGATGGCGGTTGACATTATTAAGACGAAGCCGAGTTTGCAAGAAAAGATTGTGACAGAAATAGAAGAAAAAGGCTATAACCCACAAGAAAACAAAAAATACATTCTCGTAACCGGACATCGGCGGGAAAATTTCGGCGATGGATTTTTGCAAATATGTAAGGCACTGAAAGAGATTGCCGTTGCTCATCCGGAGATGGATATTGTGTATCCGGTGCATTTGAATCCGAATGTACAGAAACCGGTCTATGAATTGTTGGCAGATGTTCCGAATATTTATTTGATTTCACCTTTGGATTATTTGCCGTTTGTGTATATGATGCAACATTCGTATCTTATTTTGACAGATAGTGGCGGGGTACAGGAAGAAGCGCCTTCATTGGGTAAACCCGTTCTCGTGATGCGGAATACCACGGAACGGCCGGAGGCAGTGGAAGCAGGGACGGTGAAATTGGTTGGGACGGATGTGGAAGCCATAGTAGAGAATGTGGAATTGTTGCTGAAAGACCAAGGTTTATATAATCAGATGTCGGAAGCGCATAATCCTTATGGGGATGGGAGGGCTTGTGAGCGGATAGTTTTAAGAATGAAGCCGTAAAATCGAACATTTATTTGTTTTATTTGAAAACAAACATTACCTTTGCAACAAGAAATTAAGAAATACGATCATGGACGTAAATATATCTCAAAAGCAAATTGGTCAACGGGTAGCGATGCTACGCAAAAGCAAAGGCTTATTGCAGGAAGATTTGGCTAAGAATATTGGAATGTCGCGTCCCTCTTTGGCTCAAATGGAACTTGGCAACCGGAACATGGATGTCTCCGAATTACAAAAGTTATCCTTCGTTTTAGGATTTTCATTGGATGAATTTCTATCTTCTGATTTTAAGGTATCTGACGAAGTTCTCCTTGAAAAAGAAGTTTCGAACGACGAAAATACGATTCGAATTTCAGTTCCTGACTTGCAGGTGGGTAAATTTAAAAATGTATTGCTGTACATTTTAGAACATTGTGCCGGCAAACCGAATGTAGGAGAAACCGTATTGAATAAGCTACTGTATTTTTGCGATTTTAATTATTACGAAATATACGAAGAACATCTCACGGGAGCAAGGTATAAGAAACTACCTTACGGTCCCGTCCCACAAAAATTAGATCGTATCATTAACCAGATGATTGATAAAGGTCAGTTGCAACGAATAAAAACGGAGTATCACGGACTTCCTCAAACCCGTTATCTTCCTTTGGAAAAAGCAGATCTAACGCAATTGTCGGCTGCCGAGAAAACAGTTATTGACGCTGTTATTCAACAAATGAGCGACTGGAATGCAACTAAAATCAGCGATTATTCACACAAAGACAAACCTTGGAAAGCAACAGAAGAAGGCGATTATATCAGTTACAATCTTGTTTTTTATCGTAGACCTCCTTTTTCAGTAAGAGAATATACGGAAGATGAACAAGATAAATTTTGAAGAACTACCGGAATACAAAAAGGATTTAAAGCGCTTGCTGAAGAAATACCGAACCTTGGAAAGTGACTTGAGAGACGTCTGTAAAGACTTGAACGATGAACCGGAAGCATCACCACCGTTTAGCTTCAGAATAGAAGGATTGGGTATTTCAACTTGCGTTATCAAAATAAAGAAAATCGCAAGTGATAGTTTCAAAGGTCGAGGATGTAATTCCGGGTTCAGATTGATATATGCGTATTTTGCCGATGAACAACGAATTGTCTTTGTAGAACTCTATCACAAGAACGAGAAGGAAAATGAGGATAAGAAGCGAATATTGGAGCATTTTTCCTGAAAAACCTGCATTAATGGAACAACCACTGAAAGCTATAAGACTGTATATAGAACAAATAGAACAAGTACCGGACTTTGTTTGGAAAACAAAAAAAAAGAATGATTTTTACGGGTGAAGCTCTGAGGATAGAAAATTGGCAATACCCGATGGAGGCGATTCGAGATTGTTAATATGCTTTTCAAATAATATAATATGGAAACGGTAAGACGGCAAATATATGAAAACCAAATATAAGAGAGTTATATTTGACACAAACGTTTGGATTAGCTTTCTTATCGGGAAAAGGCTTACCTCCCTCAAACAACATATAACCAATGTCAAATAACCATCATTACAACGAAACAATTAGAAATAATGGAAGAGAAAGGATGAAAAAAATTTGCAATTGCACAAGAAATAAATACCTTTGTAATCGGCTAAATACAAAATGTATTAAATTATGTGCGTAGGAATGAAAATAAACAAGGACTTAATAGGAAATATAGTCGTATTTTTGGCAGAGCGTTGTAAACCTTTGTACCAAACTAAACTTTTGAAACTTCTTTATCTAATTGATGAAGAAGCAACTAAGCGAACAGGCGCTCCAATTACCTGGCTTTCTTACAATGTGTGGCAATTTGGTCCTGTTTCGGAAGATGTTTATTTTTCCAAGTTGGAAGGATATAATAAACTAAGCGAATTTGTTCGTTTTGAGAATGTAAGAGATAATTCATTTATCATAAAACCGATAACGAAGTTTAATGATGCCGAGTTTAGTGAATTAGATATGGAAATCATCAATGAAGTTGTAGAAAAATATGGTTCCAAGACAACACAACAGTTGATTGATATTACTCATGCAAAAGGTTCTTTGTGGGATGAAACTAAAAAAAGAGCGAATATACAGTTCTCTAAAAATAATAAAACGAGTGATGTAACATTAAACTTTTTAAATCTTATCGAAGATGATGGATTAAAAAAAACTGTGTACTATGCTGCGATGGAAAATGTTGAACTCGCATCTACGTTAATATGAATTTTGAAGTAGGCTCTATCCTTTTAGTCAGAGATTACAAATTGCCTACGAAGATTAAGGACAAATTCTTCATTGTTATAGGAAAAGGCGAAAATGAAATAAGTTTGTTATCTATGACTAGTTCGCAGATATATTTTGACTCTGCATTAATAAAACATGGAGTAATAACATATCGCGATATGTCTTTGTATTGCTTTGAAAAAGATAGAGTAATTGGAGTAAATGGATTTTCATTTCGTAAAAATACATTTATTTCTCATAGAATGAATATCCATATATTCACTTCCGAAAAAATAAAACTCCTCAATATTGAGTATGTGGACTGCTTAATAAAGGAAGAAATCATCGAACTGATATACAGCTTCTACAAAAAAACACCATCTAAATTCAAAGGAATATTTGAAAAAATATTATCTGGAATTTCCGAGTAATATAGACAGGCGGCTATATTAGGCTGTCTAAAGAAAATCCGTTACCCGCCATTCGTGAATTAACATTGATGTATTCCATATTTACCAAGTTTTGTGGTTTTACGCTTCTCAAATTCAATTAACAAATATCAAATAAGAAATTAAAATAGGAAGTGCATTTGAATCCGAATGTACAGAAATCGGTTTATGAATTGTTGACAGATATTCCGAATATTTATTTGATTTCACCTTTGGATTATCTGCTGTTTGTGTATATGATGCAATTGTTCTGTTTGATTTTAACCGATAGTGGTGGTGCAGGAAGAAGCTCCGTCATTGGGCAAACCCGTTCTCGTGATGCGCGATACGACTGAACGCCCCGAAGCGGTCGAGGCCGGAACGGTGAAATTGGTTGGAACGGATGCGGCTGCCATAGTCGAAAACGTAAATCTGTTACTGAACGACAGAGCGGTTTATGACAAGATGGCGCAGGCGCATAATCCGTACGGGGACGGGCGTGCGTGCGAGAGGATAATAAAAAATTTGTATAATTGAAATAATCATTATATATTTGCAACGTAAAAAAAATAGTCAATCGGGAAGATAAAATTATGACAACTATTGTAAAAACAAAGGCTAAAGCAGAAATAAAAAAACAGCAAAAAGAGTTTATTAATTTGATTTTGCAAAAAGCTGGTGTTACGAGGAATGAGCTAATAGACCATGCCGAAAGAAAATTTGTTATTCAAAATCTTGATTTAATAACAGAGGCAGAAGCTAAAAAATATCAGCAACTATTGCTTTTTTATGGAGAAAAGTAAAGAAAATTCCATCTTTGTGGATACCAATGTGCTAATTGGCGCATGGTCAAACAATATAACAGATAAAAATTGTTTGAAGTATCTATTTTCATTGACGGGAAAGCATTTATTTATTTCATCATTGAGTATAGCGCAATTGGTATCTGTTTTTCAGAAAAAAAAGTCTAATGAAGAAATAAAAAAGATTGTCCATTATTTGCTTTCCAAATTTACAATACTTTCATTTACAGATAAAGATATAAAACTGTCTATAGAGTTAAAAGGGTCTGATATTGAAGATAATATTCAATATGTTATAGGGAAAAAACAAGGTTGTTTCTGCTTTATTACAAATAACAAAAAAGATTATACTAATTTTCTGGATATCAATGTTTATATTCCAAAGCAAATACGATTGATAGATAAGGATTAATGGGCATAGGCAGTTTAATTTATCACACAACCTTATTGCTTTGTGGTTTTACGCTTCTCAAATTCAATTAACAAATATCAAATAAGAAATTAAAATAGAAAGTGCATTTGAATCCGAATGTACAGAAAATCTTCGACACTATCTTCCGTGATAATCGTCAATCATTTTTACTATAAATTCACAGAATAATGGTTCATAACAAGAAAATATTAATTACCGGAGCTGACGGTTTTATTGGTTCTCATTTAACAGAAATGTTATTAGAACAAGGCTATAATGTAAAAGCTCTTTCTTATTACAATTCGTTCAATTACTGGGGATGGTTGGACAGTCTGTCGCATCCCAATTTAGAAGTGATAACCGGCGACGTTCGCGATCCGCATTTTTGCAAGTACATAACGAAAGATATTGATACAATATTTCATTTAGCGGCGTTGATTGCTATTCCCTATTCATATATTGCTCCGGATAGTTATGTGGATACCAATGTAAAAGGTACTTTGAATATCTGTCAAGCAGCGAAAGAAAATGGAGTTAAACGGATATTGGTTACTTCCACTTCTGAAGTTTATGGAACTGCACAATATGTGCCTATTGACGAAAAGCATCCCAAGCAACCTCAGTCGCCTTATTCGGCTTCAAAAATAGGAGCGGATGCAATGGCAATGAGTTTTTATAATGCGTTTGAGTTGCCTGTGACCATTGTCAGGCCTTTCAATACGTACGGGCCTCGTCAGTCGGCAAGGGCGATTATTCCTACGATTATTTCACAAATAGCGAATGGAGCCGAAGAAATAAAATTAGGCGATATGACTCCTACCCGTGATTTTAATTACGTAAAAGACACCTGCAAAGGTTTTATTGAACTTTCAAAGTGTGATGCTGCGATTGGGCAGGAAGTGAATGTTTGCAGTAATTACGAAATTTCGATGCGAAACACATTAGAATTGATTGCTAAGATTATGAATTCGGATGTGAAATTATTTGAAGATTCACAACGATTAAGACCTAAAAATTCCGAAGTATTTCGGTTGTGGGGAGATAATGCAAAAATCAAATCACTCACTGGATTTTTACCCGAATATGACATTGAAGCAGGGCTAAAAGAAACAGTAAATTGGTTTTTGGATAAAAGTAATTTGAATAAATATAAAGCAAATATATATAATACATAAAAATAGTTAGAATAATTTGTAATAAAAATGATTGAACAGGATAAAATTTATTTCCCTAATTTAAATGGATTAAGATTTATAGCGGCTCTTATGGTTATTGTTTGTCATCTGGAACAATTTTTATTTATTTTCGGATATGCAAATCATTGGTCCTCGGTTTCTATCCTTGGAACATTGGGTGTTCAACTTTTTTTTGTATTAAGTGGCTTTTTAATTACTTACTTATTGCTTTCAGAAGAAAATAAAACAAAAACAATATCCATAAAAGATTTTTATATAAGGCGCATATTACGTATTTGGCCTTTATAGTATGCCGTAATTTTAATTGCGTATTTTTATTGGAAAAGAAACTAAAGCAACCAACATCTCCAATAGTACCTAATTTCACGTTAT
>BNTV01000076.1 GCA_025996865.1 Bacteroidia bacterium | reverse complement strand
CGTGTCGAAAATTAGTTGTAATTTTGAACCCGAAACCCACGGTCGCTACGCTTCACTGGGGTTATTCACGTTATAAGTTATCTTATGATTAATAAAAACAGATTATGGCAAAAATCAAACCATTCAAAGGGATTCGTCCTCCCAAAAAATACGTAACTGAAGTTGCATCTCGTCCTTACGATGTATTAAGCTCGGCAGAAGCAAGAGAAGAAGCCGCAGGCAACGAAAAGTCTTTGTATCACATTATTAAGCCTGAAATTGATTTTCCGGTCGGGAAAGATGAGCACGATCCCGAAGTGTATGACAAGGCAGTTGAAAATTTCAAACGATTCAAGGAAAAAAGCTGGTTGGTTCAGGATGAAAAGGAAAACTATTATGTGTATGCGCAAACCATGAATGGCCGCACCCAATACGGATTAGTCGTTTGTTCGTGTGTGGATGATTACATGACGGGAGTCATTAAAAAACATGAATTGACGCGGAAAGACAAAGAAGAAGACCGGATGAAACACGTTCGTATCAACAATGCCAATATCGAACCGGTATTTTTTGCTTATCCCGACAATCCGGCGCTTGATGCCATTGTAGAGGAAACCGTAAAGCAAACGCCTGAATACGATTTTGTCTCTTCCGATGCTATTGGCCATCATTTCTGGGTGATTAACGATGAAGCAACTATTCAAAAAATTACGGAACTTTTTGCAAAAATACCTTATTTATATATTGCCGACGGACATCACCGGTCAGCCGCAGCGGCTTTGGTAGGCGCAGAAAAAGCCAAACAAAATCCACATCATACCGGTACGGAAGAATACAATTATTTCATGGCGGTTTGTTTCCCGGCCAACCAATTGAAAATCATGGACTACAATCGGGTGGTGAAGGACTTGAACGGTCTGACTCCCAACGAATTTCTATCCAAATTAGCGGATGATTTTCAGATAGCAGACAAAGGCGAAACGATTTACCATCCTCAAAAATTGCATAATTTTTCTTTGTATCTGGGCGGACGTTGGTACTCGTTGGATGCTAAAACGGGAACTTACAATGATAATGACCCCATCGGCGTACTTGATGTAACAATTTCATCCAATTTGATTCTGGATAAAATACTGGAAATAAAAGATTTGCGAACTGATAAACGGGTTGATTTCGTTGGCGGACTCCGCGGCTTGGAAGAATTGAAACGCCGTGTGGACAGCGGGGAAATGATTGCTGCCCTTGCCCTTTACCCTGTTTCGATGAAACAGTTGATAGATATTGCCGATACGGGAAATATCATGCCGCCGAAAACAACTTGGTTTGAGCCGAAGTTGAGGTCGGGATTAGTAATTCATGAATTGAACTAAATTTATATGACACATTTTGATTTATTACAACATTTCCAAACAGATGGAACGGTAGTATCCGTAGCGCCTTTGGGCGCCGGCCATATCAATGATTCGTTCCTTGTAAAAACCGGCGAAACGGATAAACCCGATTATTTATTGCAGCGGATTAATCATCACATATTTAAAGATGTGGAATTGTTGCAGAACAATATCCTGCACGTTACCAATCACATCCGTAAGAAACTGATTGAAAAGGGAGAAACCGGCATTGACCGGAAAACATTGACCATTATTCCGGCCAAAGACGGAAAACTGTTTTATTTTGACGGGGAAAATTATTGGCGGGTATATCTTTTTATCCAAGGGGGGAAAAGTTATGACGCCATTACGCCGGAGTTGGCCTGTTCCGCCGGAAAAGCTTTCGGTGAATTTCAGTCGTATTTGGCGGATATTCCCGAAAAAATCTACGAAACGATTCCCAATTTCCACAACATGGAATTCCGGTTGGAACAGTTCCGGGAAGCCGTAACCAACGATAGCGCCGGCCGGGTGGCAGACCATCCGGAAATCATTGCGGCAATCGAATCGCGAGCAGACGAAATGTGTAAAACCGAACGCATGGGACGCGAAGGGATATTGCCCAAACGCATTAATCATTGTGATACCAAAGTAAATAATGTTTTGTTTGACGAAGACGGGAAGGTGCTTTGTGTCGTTGACCTTGATACCGTGATGCCCGGTTATGTCGTGTCGGATTTCGGCGATTTTATCCGGACAGGCGCCAATACCGGCGCGGAAGACGACGCTAATTTGGAAAATGTAAGCGTCGATATGGATATTTATGCAAGTTATGCAAAAGGCTATTTAGAAACAGCCCGCTCTTTTTTGTCACCGGTGGAAATTGAACTTCTGCCTTTCGGCGCCCGGTTATTGACTTATATGCAAGCCGTCCGTTTCTTTACAGACTATTTGAACGGCGACACTTATTATAAGATTCATTTCCCGGAACATAATTTACAACGTACCCAAGCACAGTTGAAATTATTAACGGATTTGGAAGAAAAACGAGATAAACTCGTTTTAAAATAATTCCGGATTCCGGCGATAATTATTTGGATAATATCATTAAAAGTACTACCTTTGCACCCGTCTTTAAAAGTCTCCGTAGCTCAGTTGGTAGAGCAAATGACTCTTAATCATTGGGTCCAGGGTTCGAGTCCCTGCGGGGACACTTTTGAAAAATAAAAAGAAGCTGTCTCAAAAGGATATTTTGAGACAGCTTCTTTTTATTTTTGCTTATACGCAATTTCTTTAATCCCTCACTTTTTACGTTGATCCCGGATTGCTTCAGGCTTTGCTTTCGCAATGACGCCGATGTATGTTATTGAGGAAAAGGGGGGAAGAAACGGCGGCTTTGCCGCCGTTTCTTCCCCCCTCCTTTCCCCTTTTGCAGCCTTGTCCTGTCGACCGAGCACAGCGAGTGGAGACATCTCCTGATAATCGTTAAACACTAATTGGGAAATTTGTCGTACACCCGTCAAAAGTTGTTGATGAGAATGGGGAGCCGTTGGTGGTTTATCACGGAACGAGAAACGGAACATTTACGGAATTTAAAAGCAAAGTATTTAAAAATATTGCCGGTTTTTTTACAATAAGTAAAAATTTAGCAGAAATATTTGAAGGAAAATCAGATTATAATCCAAATCCAAATAGAAAAATATTTGAAACTTATTTAGATTTTAAAAATCCGTTAGACATTACTCAAATAAAAGATGGATATAAAGATTTAAAGTTTGACGAATTTTATAAAAGTCTCCCATTTGAATTATCGGAAAAAGAAAAAACTAAATTAGAAAAAGAATTTAATTGAGATAAAAACGGTGCACCATTATTCGTTTTTTACAGCAAAATTCATTTATTGATATTTTAAAAAATAGAGAATATGATGGTATATTTTATAAAGAGGGAATACACCCATCATACATTGCACTCACTTCCTCACAAATCAAATCTGCCACCGACAACAACGGGAATTTCGACAATGAAAGTGATGATATCCGTTTCCAGTTTATCGGCGAACAGGGCAATTTATTATCTGAACCGATTCTAAATAATGAAAATAAAAAACCTGATTTCAAGGATTTTAACGGAGATGTAATCGCTTTTTCCAATGCGGTTAATGCTTGGAATAAAAATAATTCTGAAAATAATAATGACTTTGTAGAAAATAATAACGTGAATTATGACAGAAAAACAGAAACAAGTAATTCCCTACAAGGAACATTGGGAAGCGCAGAAACGCGGATCGGAATATATAGCACGGTCGAAGCCGCTAACTCCGCAGGAACGGTTAGCCCAATACTTGATGCTAACGAACTCGAAGAACCACTAATTAACGAAAAAGGAGAAATAAATTATGACGAACTTAACAGACAGAGAGATACAATTGAGGGCGGAGCAGTCAGGATTAACGCCCTATCACTGGGAGAGGAGCAGGGACGCATTACGGGCGGTAGAAGAAATGTCGAAGCATCCCTACTCTTACGAGGAGATGTTGGTGCAGACGGCTCGAAACAAAGCTATTCGAGAGAACGACAGGAAGAAATTTTAAGAGAATACGCCAAAAAAGAAGAAATTTGGATTTCGCCAGAAACAATTAATGAGTGGAATCTCATCGCTGATGACGTGACGATGGAAAGCCGCGTGTATAGAAATGAATCCGGAGACAGTGTTATAAAAGTGGGGTACAACTATCTAAATTTCTACGATACTCCACTTGATTTTCTTACAAATAAGATTTCACTAAACAATTACCTTTTCCCCGATACAGGGTTGGAGTTAATCGGATTTACAGAAACCTACGGAGCTACAAATTTTATCTGCTTATCGTAATCCTTCGATGATTTTTTCAAAAAACCGTTCAAAAGAATAATTTTTGTTGATTGAATGATATTGTCGTGGTCGGAAGAAAACAGAATGATACGATATTCATAAATTCCGTTGTGATACGCCGCGGTATTCGATTTAGTCTTTCAGGATTTCGCCCGGATGGGTTGGATGAAACCCGTAACCTAAATTAGCCATAATCTTTTTATTTATAATGGTTTGACAATTCTAAAATGTTACATACCGTAAGGATGGTTTCCGTTTCCACGTTTATCACGCCGGAACTAATTCAACAGAACGCCCGAGGGCTGATACCATGCGATAGAACGTAGCCACACTCGGAACAGTTATGCCATTCTCTATTCGTGAAATATAGGATTTATCGGCGCCTATCCTTCCTGCAAGTTCTTTTTGTGTCATTCTTGCACTTTTACGCGCATCAAGCAATATTTGACTTACATAGAAAGCGTATGCTTCTTCATCGAATTTTGCACGTTCAGGGGTGCCGTGTTTTCCGAACTCTCTTTCTAATTGTTCACTTATGTTTGTTATCATTGAATTGTTTGTCTGCATAATAATCCTCCTTTATTTTTAATGCTTTATTAATTTCGTTTTCAGGTGTTTTCTGTGTTTTCTTTTGAAATCCATTGAAAAGAACTACGATACAATCATTATCGAAGATGAAAAATATACGGTAAATATTTCCATTATACTCTAAACGCAATTCATATATTCCGTCACGAATGTATTTAATGAATTTTACCGGCATACGGTCGCTGTTTTCAAGTAACGACAATATGTATTTCAACTTCAATAATTCCTTAGAATCCAATGTTTTTATAAAATCATTGTAATGATTACCAAAAGCAATTACCGTTCTTTTCATGCCACAAAGATAGGGAAAGATGTACAATTAAACAACTTTTTTCAAAAAAATGAAAAATATTTGGCAGTTCAAAAAATTGTCGTATCAAAATGAAGCATCTATTTGGGGTGCTTATTTATTGTAATTCTATTTGTAAAAGTTTTTTAGCAAATATATGCAAGCCGTTTTGAATTTCTTTTCTACGCTCCGCAAAACGGGCGGTTACATCGCTTCCCATGCAGACGACACGCCGGAACTGATTATGGCACGCGCGTTGCAAGTGGCAAACGAGACGTTGGAGCGACACAAACAGCAGGTAGAGACTTTGAGGATGCAAAATGAGTTACAGCAAAACGAACTGAAAGCATCCGCACCGAAAGTTCAATACTTCGATGTCGTGCTGCAAAGCACATCCACCTACACAAAGCCACGAACGCACACTTACACCCGAAGCGACGGAAGCACAGGTACGAATACGATTACCGTATTCACAGAAAAGGGCTGTGCGTTTATTCACTCATTAATAGAGGAAGGAGTTCCGGCATGAAAACAAAAAACAAAAGACTCCGTTCAATTGATGAACCCCATCGACATGTCTGCCTGTCCGGCGAAGTTTCAAAGCGTATTGACATTCCTGAAAGAAAACAGCCTTCCGGTGGTTATCTATTTCAATATAAATAATGTGAATAACAGCATCGGGGATGTATTGCACCTGAATACGAATATATTCAAATGAGGTAATAAGGTTAGGTGTGTTAATACCCGGGCTAATTCTTCCCGATCCATTCCAAAACAACAGATTTCATCAATTCATGATAGGGAAAAGAAGTATTATATCCCCATCCGTGCTCTCCGGTCGGGAATATGTAAATGGATGCATGAACGCCGTTTCTTTGCAAGGCTTTGTAAAATGATAAAGAATTATCGACAGGAACCGCTTTGTCATCATCCGAATGAAGCAATAAAGTGGGTGGAGTATCCCGTGTAACTTGCTCTTCATTCGAAAAATAAGTAATCAATGTCAGCGTTTGTTCCTTTCCGAGCAAGTTATTGACACTTCCCTGATGTGTATAGGCAGGATTGAAAGTGATGACCGGATAAAACAAAATACCGAAATCGGGACGGGTAATCGAATCAAAATGAGTCAGCAAGGTTGAAGCCAAATGCCCGCCGGCCGAAAATCCCATGACTCCGACTTCGTGCGGATTAACGCCCCAGCTTGCAGCGTTTTTCCGGATGATACGCATGGCTTGTCGGGCATCCTCCAAAGGTAAAAGGTAATGATGATTCGGCATCCGGTATTTGAGAACAACCGCTGTTATTCCGTTTTCCGAAAACCACTTGGCAAAATCACTGCCTTCGTGTTTGGCTGCAAGCCCCGCATAACCCCCTCCCGGACAAATCAATACGGTTTTTCCGGTGTTTTTTTCCTTACTGGCCGGATATACTGTAATATCCGGAACCGATACATTAGAGATCCAATTATTTACTGTTTTTTCCGGCTCGGTGATTCCATTTTTTTGTAATGTACCGTCCGGCCACAGTTTCATCTTAAACTCGTTTGTCTGTGCAGTTGCCAGAGAACTCATAAGCATCAAACTTAATACAACAACCATCGTTTTCATCTGTTCATTATTTTTTATTTGTTAATCATTCCAAATAAAGGTAATCATAATGTATTACCGGTTTGTTTCCTTTCCGGCCAATTAATTCCCGCGTTTTATCACTATCGTAACTTGCTTTTCCAACGCCGATTATCCGTTCTTCATTGTCAACGATACGGACAATGTCGTCTTTTTCAAAAGCGCCTTTTACCGAGACAACGCCGACCGGCAGCAAAGAAATCGCCTTTTCTCCCATTAACGCTTTGGCAGCATTGGCATTGATATGAATTTCGCCTTTCGCAAAACTGTCCGAGTGGGCAATCCATTTTTTAATCCCTGAAAATGCTTTGACAGAAGGAATAAAGCGAGAATAGACAACATCCGGATCTCGTCGCACAATGCGGGGGAGAATATTTTCTGTTTTCCCGTTGGCGATAATCACTTCAATGCCTTCGCGAGCCACTTTGCGGGCAATCCGGTATTTAGTCGCCATACCACCCCGTCCAAAAGTCGATTTGGAGGTATGAATATAGGCCGTAATGTCATTTTCCAGGTCAATTTCGCGAATGACTTTCGAGTCCGGATCAGCCGGCAAGCCGGTATAAATTCCATCAATATTGCTCAGGATAATTAAAGCCTCGGCATCCATCATGGCGGCAATCATTCCCGAAAGTTCATCATTATCGGTAAACATCAATTCCGTTACGGAAATCGTATCATTCTCATTCATAATGGGAATGACCTTGTTTTCCAACATAATGCCGATACAGTTTTTCTGATTGAGATAATGACTTCGCGTGCTCAGACTTTCCTTTGTGGTAAGCACCTGTCCGCAGATAATCCCGTGTTCGCGAAAAAAATCATAGTAACGGTTAATCAATTTGGCCTGTCCCACAGCCGAGTACAACTGTCGCGCAGAAACATCGTCCAATTTGCCTTTGGCTTTGATTTCATTTCTGCCCGAGGCTACCGCTCCCGAAGAAATTAAAATAATTTCCAATCCTTCCCGGTGTAAGTCTGCTATTTGATCGACCAATGCCGACATTCGCGTTACATCCGGCGAACCATCCTCCCGGCTTAATACATTACTACCTACTTTTATAGCTATTCGCTTCAACTTCTGCATTTTTTAACAATTGTCTCTTTTCGTTTAACATTCAACAAATTACGTGAAAAAATCAAGCAAAGATATGATAAAAATCCGACATATAAAGTGAAATTTTATTAAAATTGTTTGTTTCGTTCAATTATTATGTTTACATTTGCATATACAACATAGAGCCGCATATTGTCGATTGGAAAACTCATCAAAAAAAAGACAAATCCGAGACAATTTTTGTTGGGAATGGCGGGCCGCACCTTTCGAGGTTGCTTTTGAGCACAGCGGATTACAAACACGGCAAAATACTCAAATCATGTTACACGGAGTTTTGTTACATCTACAAGTGCGGCTTTTTTATTTGTTATACTCTGCGTAAAAAAATTAAGCCAACCGGATATATAATTCGCAACGGGTTCCGGCCGGTTGATTTTCCGCATCATATAAATCAACAAGTCTGAGATAAGCGTCTTTTTTATACATCTTGCCGTACAACAACATTTGTTGATTTACGATTTTCAAGCCTTCCTGGGTGCTTTTCGTTTTCATCGTCGCCGCTTTTTCTCTTCCAACGCCGTTGTCTTCAACGGAAATAACCGTGTAATTGTTCTTGACGACTGCTTCAACTTTAATCAGGCCTCCGCCCGGCTTGTGGCGAAGTCCGTGTTTGAGCGCGTTTTCACAGAAAGTTTGCAAGGCCATCATGGGAATCAACAGTTGTGTGTTGACAGCCGGATCGACCCGGATCGAATACATTAATTTTTCTTCAAAACGCAGTTTCTCCAAAACCAAATATGATTCCGTATATTTCAACTCCTCATCCAATGTCCGGTAGAGTTTATCCGAATTTAATAATGTCTGGTTTGAAAATGCGGCAAATTCTACAATATATCGTTGCGCCATTTGGGGATTCTTGGAAATCAGATAATTGATGGAGTTTAGTACATTTCCGGTAAAGTGGGGGATGAACTTGGATTGAACGGCGTGGTATTTGAGTTGGTCAATCCGGCGCTCCTCCTCTTGTTTCCGGATACTGATTTTCCGTGTATAATAAATGATTACTCCCGCTATTCCGGCCAATCCCGAAGCCAGCAACAGTAAACCCGGAAAAGTCAGCAGGAAAGGATTCCGGATGGTAATCGACGGAGATAGTGCGCTTTCCGACCATTGCTGTTCATCCAGCGACGATTGGATTTCCAATTGGTACTTCCCGTAAGAAATATTTTGAAAAACAATCGAACGTTCGCGGGTAGTGATCCATTGTTCGTTGTATCCGTTTAATTTATACCGGAAAATCAAGTGATCGGGAGCCGAGGCGGCGGCTTGTAAAACATCGAAACGCAGGTAGTTTTTCTCATTTTCAAAAACCAGGGATTCGCGGTTTGAAACCAACGACCAGGTGTCGTTTTTACCGGCATTGTACACGGCTGCCAAGTATGGGGCGCGGACTTGCAGCGGTGGTATGCGCATCAATTGTCCGGGTAAAAAACGGATGGCTTTATCCCCGCCGGCAAGCCAAACATAACCTTCCGAATCGATGCTTGCTCCGTTTTGGCCACATTCCAATATGTCAAAACCGTCATGAAAACCGAATGTCCGGACAGCCATGGTCGAATCCCGGTAAAAAGCAGGTAAATCCAACAGATACAACTTGTCTTCACATCCCCAGATAAGGTATCGGCTGTTGTACGGCAGGACAAAATGAACCGCTGTTTGATCGAAAATTTGCCGGTCTTTTCCCTGCTGGTCTTCAACGAACAGTCCTTTTTTAGTTCCTTTCCAGAGAAATCCTTTTTCGTCCAAAGCCATGGAAATTAAAGATTGATAGGGACGTGAAACGGTATCGTTTACGATTATTCCCTTTTCTTCGTCCAGCCAAGCTTCTCCGCCGAAAGTGCCTATTCGCAACTTTCCGGCAGCGTCCCTGCATATACTTATAATGTGGCGATGATCGAACGGCCAAGTCGTAATTTTCCCGTCGGGATGAAGCGCGTTGAACGTCCGGTTCATTTGGTCATGGTTTCCTCCGAAAAAAATCAGATTGGTCAGTGTATCCCGGTAAACGGCAAGCGAGACGCCTGTTTGGATCAGTTCCAAACGGTCGGCGCCGCCTTGTTTGGGGTCGAACACGAGCAGACCGGGCCCGGATGTTTGAAAGATTCGCCCCCGCTCGTCCATGCAATTACTCATATAACCGTCCACAATGGGGAATTTCTTATGCTGAAGCCGGATATCGGCCGGATGCAGGTAGCCGTTTGAATCCATCCGCCAAAAGCCATAGCTGTAGGAGGAAAACCGGACATTGCCGTCCGGCGCTTTGATTACGCCCCAGATGTTATCGTTGTGTCCCAAGCCCAATTGATAGGTTTCAAAAAAGAAGCGCGGACATTGATAGACGCCTTCTTCCGTCGAAAACCACCAATTGCCTTCCTTGTCCTGCAACATGTTGTTAACAATAAATAAAGACAAGGGAAAGGGCGATAATTTCCCGGTTTCCGGGTCAAAAACCGATACGGGATATTCGGATTGGAGGCTGGCAAATAAAAACCGGTGATCGTCAAATCTCTCTACGCTCTTTAATAGAGAAGGCAATTGGGCAAGGTAGCGGAACCGGAGGCTGTCGCGCTCAATTACACAACGGTAAATGTTATGCGTAAAGTCCGGCTCCGAGCCTTGTAGTCGGATCATGAACCAGTCATTTTGCCGGCTTCTTCCGAAATATGCTCCATGAACCGTTTTCCCCAGATCAATGCTTTGTGTCAATTGCATTTGATGGTTCTCCAGCTTGTACAGCTTTACTTTTCTTTTATCATAAGCAGCAGCAAAAATCGTTTGCCCGGACATGCAGATAGACAAATGGGGCAGGTTGTCTTCCAATTGTGTAAAAGTTTTGTTTTCCAGATCGAACCGGATGATTGCAAACCTGTTCAAGTCTTTTTCACCGGGAAGATAACAGTTGAACAGATACAGACTGTTTCCGGTTTTTTGTATTTCTGTTTCCGCTATCCGGTAATTATCGGGCAAGGTATAGTGTTCCTTCGTTTGATCCGGATAAACAAAAATGACCGCGTTGGAGGAAATCATGCAAACGGCCTGCCCGTACTGATCAAAGTATTTGATGCGATGCTCTGTTCCCAAGTCTTTGGGACTGTAATTTTCAAAATTCTTTCCGTCAAAACGGCTGACTCCATTGTTGGTCGCAAACCATAGATAACCATATACATCCTGAAAGGAGGCGAACACTTGCAATTGCGCCAGTCCGTCGCGCATGCCGTAATACTGATGGGTATAAGAATGGTTCGCTTTCTTTTGCGATTGAGCGGCGCCGGAAAAGCAATGGAAAAGACCCAATAATGAAATAAAGATAAAAATTTTTCGCATCTATTTTCGGAATTTGAGATTAAACTGAGGACAAGATTTGTTTTATATTTTTCCATTTATCCCTGCTGGCGACAAAACGGAGTTCCCTGTTGTTCTGAAGCAGGATGATTTCTTTCGACAGCGAGTTGAAACGTTCGATGAAATGAGCGTTGACGATACATTGCCGGTTGATATGGATAAAATTTTCCGGCAGTTGCAGGAATACCTCATTCAGCGTTCCCCGACAATTGCATACGCAATCCTCTTTTTTATAGACCTTGAAAATGTATTTTTCCTGTTTTTCAATGGCGAGAATATCCGTCGTCCGGATGGGAAAACTTCCGTTGCATTTATTGAACACGATTGTTTCCGGCGCAGTTTTGTGTGAATTTACCTCGTTAAAATAGCGTTGGAGAGCCTGAAGAACACGGTCTTTCTCAATGGGTTTCAGTATATATCCGGAAGCGCCCGATTCCATGCCTTTTTGAGCGTATTCAAATTTATCGTAGGCGGAAACAAGTATGATGTGCGGTTTTTTACCGGTTCGTTTTATTTCCTGCAACAAATCCAAGCCATCCATTTGCGGCATCTCAATATCGGCAAACAACAAATCGTAGGTATGCGTTTTGATAAGTTGCAATGCCGTTTGGGAATCCTCCGCCTTCGTGATTTCCCAATCCGGGACAAGAGACGCGAGCAGGTCGGCCATATAATCGCGCGCTTTTTTTTCGTCGTCAACTATGAGCGCTTGGTGCGTTTTTTTTGTTATCTTCGCGCGCGCGTTATATTTAAAGTAATCTCTCTCTCTCTCTCTCTCTCTCTCTCTCTAAAAAATAATCCATTAATTCCAAATATTAAATGTTAAAATATTTTTGAATGTTCATGTTTTTTCAATCTGCTTGATGTTTTTTTATTCTTTCATTTTGTCAAGGCAAAAGTAATTAAAAAAAGAAAGCAAAAAAAATAAAAATTAACCATTCGGGCACGAATTTCGACCGTTCGGGATATTACGGGGAAAGAAACAGGGAGAAAAGGTATAGTTTTGTGAAAAATCGTTTTTAACAAATAAAAATAAATGAATTATGGCAGTAAAGTATGTATTATCCGAGAAAAGAAATCCTCAGAAACCGGATGAACCAAAGAAGTGGTACGCCAATGCAAAAAGTACGGGCGAAGTCACGCTTAAAGCGTTGGGAAAAGAAATCACGCAACGCAGCACAGTGAATCATGCCGATACCCTGGCGGTATTGGAGGCATTGACACAGGTATTAACCGACCAGTTGAGTGAAGGAAAAATTGTCCGTTTGGGCGATTTCGGTTCGTTTCAGGTAAGCCTTGGAAGTCAGGGTGCAGAGAACAAGGAAAAGTTCACAAGCACTTTAATCCGGTCGAAGAAAATCCTCTTCCGTCCGGGTGTGGATTTGAAGGAAATGCTGAATAACCTGAAGTTTGAAAAAAGCTAAGGAGCGTTTTAGAAAAAGGTACTTACCTTTTACCTGAAAGGTAGGCACCTTTTGAGGAAAAGATGCCTACCTTTTGGATAAAAGATGCGGAAGTTTGTCCAGATTCAACCAACCGACAATTTAAACAGCTCCAAGAATAATGTTCGCATCAATATTTAATTTCCGGTGCATTTTACAAGCTACTTGAAAAGTCGGTTCCGATTTTCCGGTAAGGTATTCGCTTACTCTTGGTGCGCTTATCCCAAGCAATTCGGCTAACGATTTTTGGGTTAAATCCATCTCGTACATACGAAGTTTCAAAACATCATTCAGCGAAGGTTTTCCGATTGGATAATGTTCTATTCCATATTCTTCCACTAAATCGGCGAGTAAATCCAACTCTATGAAATCAGGGTCATCCGGCGGAGTATCTTCTTTTACAATATCCATCAAATTTTCTACCCTTTTTAACAGGATTTGGTATTGCTTTTCATTTTTTATCTGTGCCATAACTATTTTATTTTAAATGGTGGAACAATCTATTTTATCATATTCTTCATGCGTACCAACAAACCGGATGTAAATGATTTTTTGAATAAAAAGCGCTTTAACTACTAAACGATAATCATTTCCTTTTATATTAAATACATACCGTTGATTACCAACGTAATCGACACTGTTGAACTGTTGCTTAATATCCTGTAGTCCATTCCATTCGGATTTTTTTGCAATATGATACCAGTTTTCCAAAGGAATCTTTGAATCAGCATGTTGTAAATAAAAATCCGCTAAAGTACTATGTGCAATTATCCTCATCTGTTTTCCATTATGCGCACAAAGGTAAGGTATTTATTTTGAATTGCAAAATTAAAATACAAATATTGTATTCGATTGAATGTTCATATTTTTTTCAATCTGTTTGATGTTTTTTTATTCTTTCATTTTGGCAAGGCAAAAGTAATTAAAAAAAGAAAGCAAAAAAAATAAAAATTAACCATTCGGGTACGAATTTCGACCGTTCGGGATATTAAGGGGAAAGAAATAGGGAGAAAAGGTATAGTTTTGTGAAAAATCGTTTTTGACAAATAAAAATAAATGGATTATGGCAGTAAAGTACATATTATCCGAGAAAAGAAATCTTCAGAAACCGGATGAACCAAAGAAGTGGTACGCCAATGCAAAAAGTACGGGCGAAGTCACGCTTAAAGCGTTAGGAAAAGAGATTACGCAACGCAGCACAGTGAATCATGCCGATACCCTGGCGGTATTGGAGGCATTGACACAGGTATTGACCGACCAGTTGAGCGAAGGGAAAATTGTTCGTTTGGGCGATTTCGGTTCGTTTCAGGTAAGCCTTGGAAGTCAGGGTGCAGAGAACAAGGAAAAGTTCACAAGCGCCTTAATCAGGTCGAAGAAAATCCTCTTCCGTCCGGGTGTGGATTTGAAGGACATGCTGAACAACCTGAAGTTTGAAAAAAGCTAAGGAGCGTTTTAGAAAAAGGTACTTACCTTTTACTTGAAAGGTACGTACCTTTTGGATAAAAGATGCGGAAGTTTTATGAAACATCAAAATTAATAAGAAAAAATACAAAGTTCCGGGTGGCTTGAAATGGTGGGTTTATTAAAATCGTCTTGAACTACGATTTTCTCAAGATTAAAAAGATTCTCAAGATTCGTTTCTTCAATCCGGGTAATCCTGTAAATCTTGTGAAAATCAAGGTTCGGACAAAATAATGAAATAAATTGTCAATAAATAAAACAATATGAAAAGAATTTTTTATTTTACGATGCTGTGCCTTTTTCCGGCAAGCATACTGTTAACCTCCTGTTCAAAAGACGGAGATGAGGATAATTCCGAGTATCTGGAATTTATATATAACGGCGAAAAGGTATCTTACGATTATTGTAAGTTCTATGAAAACAGGGAGTCTTCGGGACAGGATGTTTTTTTTGTCGGAGGTCATTATCTTAATACCGACAACCAGATAACGATCAATTGGGACCAAAATATCACGAAACCTCAAGCCGGTAAAACCTACGATATAACAACCAACGAATCGGGCGTCCCGAATATCAGTATTATCTACCAGGTGTTCTACACAAATTCTACAATTTATACGTCAAACCATTCCGTGAATAAAGGAACAAAGATTGGCGAAGTTACCATTACAAAACTTACAGACGATAGAATGAATGGTTCATTTAGTTGTAAAATGAGCAAGGGAGAAATTACAAATGGTACGTTTAATGCAGAATTTACCAAACATTGGTATCATTGGGTTGATATGTATTAAATTAGTATGAACAGATAAATTATAATGAATAAATAATTAATGAAAGAAGGGAAAAGTATGAAAACAAGGATATTTAAAGCGATATGTCGATTTTTGGCAATTCTCCTTGCCGGAGTGGTTTTTGTCGGGTGCGATTTTTTTAACAGCGATTCCCATTTTCCGTCCACAGAAGAAGAATGGGAGCAGGCGGCTGAAACAGCCCGGTACATTGCAGAAGAAAGTAATAAAATTATAGAAAGTGTTGTATCCGACGCTTATTTGGCCAACGAGTTGATTGATCCGAATGTCATATTGGAACAGGTCAAGCGTATAGAAGGGGTAGAATCGGCCAAACTGACTCCCAATAGCACAGCCATTGTAGTACACCTGAAAGAAGGCATTGCCATCAACCTGCTTATCGTTACGGCAGACGATGAACGGTTTTTTATGGAAGAAACGAATCCTTCGGCTCTGCGGTCCGCCAGTGGCAGTACTGATTTTAATCCATATACATCCGTCAATACCCGTGCCGGAAATGAAGATTATATCCTCCCCGGAGGGAATGGAAAAGCGTTAATACTGGCGCCGTTTCAGCATGAATTTAAGCTGGATATTGATGCGATCACAGGTTTCCTGCAAAGAGCAGGGTATAGTCTTGACAATATTGATTGTTTTATTGACGAAAACGCGGACTGGACGAAATTTCAGGGAGACTTTTTAAGTGATTATGATATGGTCTTTATTAGCACTCATGGCAACATAGATATGGCAACCATGGATAAAAAAACAACATCCTCAGCTTTGTTAACAGGAACAAAATGGAGTGCATCCCGTTCGGTTTCTCTGTCAAAAACAGTCAAAAACTATAAACAGTTTTCTTGTGGTAGCCCTCCTGGAGATGAAAATAACTATCTTGCTGTAACTGTACCTTGGTTAAAAGCAACTACAACAAAAAAATTCAACAATTCCTGGATTTATATCGACGCATGTCATTCATCGGAGATTAAAACGGGAGAAGCCTCTTTTGTTGAATATTTTATAAATGAGGGCGCTGCCGGTTACAATGGTTATGATAATACAATTAACTCATTATTAGCCAATGAGATTTCACTGGCAATGTTTTATGGATTTACTTCCGGAGTTTCATTTACCGAAGCATCGAACTCTATAAAAGAAAATGAATACTTGAAGAGTTTACAATATCAATTAAGATTTTGGAATGCAAAGGATTGGCAGACCATTAACGTGAATCTTTTTAGTAACACAGCGAAGTATTCCCAACCCTTTTACTTGATTTTCCCTCCCGAAGTAGATGATAAAGGACTAACCGAAGACGTCAAGGATATAGTTCCATCAGAGATTTTAGATAACATGACTGATTTAGGATTGCCTATTTACGGCGGTAATACCCCACCAAATATTGCCGGAACCTATAAAATTTCTCCGGTTATCTTAAAAGGGACTAATATAACAAACGATTATCCGATTGGATCTCAATTTGCCGATACCTATATAACTTTCTCAGAACAGAATAATGGTAATTTGACAATGAAAGTAAACAAAATCCATAGTGATAGGGTTTCGGAAGGAACAGGTGCATTTATAGTAGGGAAAAACAATGACTTTAGCGTATTCGTTGAACTTACAACTACAAATACAAATGGCTCCAAAACTAAAACGGTTGAAGTATATTCCGGAACAATAGCGCCGGAAGGAATAAAAAATTGCGTTTATTCGCTGTTTATGATTGATAACGGAGGAGCTCCCAATACGATTGCTAATAAAACAGGCAGGGTATTTTGGGATACCGACAAACTTTCGGAAAGAGTAACGGAAACGAAGGCTTCATTAAAAAATGCAAAGCTTTTACCCTCAGATAGAAATAGTAAATAATCCGGATTATTAACAATTTAAAAAGTATATAGCGTATGAGATGCAACAACTGCGGATGGGAAAACCCCATTGAAAAAACAAAATGCGAGAAGTGCAATACGCCATTGGACGCTACTTCTGTACAGGAATCGCCGGTTGCTCAAACAGTCGGAACTCCGGGTTTTAACAAAACAGTCAGAGAAGAGGTTGCGCATGTCAATCCTTTGAAAAAGACCGTCAGGGAAACCGGCCGATCGGATGTAAGCAACGCCGGTGGAACGGTTTACCCTTGGAGCGCCGCAACCCAAAAAGAGAAAAGACCGGTAGAAGGCGTTTGCTCGCTGGGCATTCTGCCGCATGAAAATGAAACGCTTCCCGAAATACGTCCTGTTTCCTATTCGGGAAATCAAATCATTCTGAATCGGGAAAATACCGAAAGGGAAAATCACACGATTACTTCCAAAGAACAGGCGGCTTTGACGTATGAAAACGGAAAATGGTATATCGAAGATAAAAGCATTATGAAAACCACTTTTATCTATGTGAGCAAAAAACAGGAAATCCAATCCGGCGATATTATCGTGCTTGGTAACAGAAAATTTATTTTCAAAGATGAAAATAATGAGGAACAATGACAGCAACGGTTGATAGATGCGCCTTTCGCGAAAGGGATGTTTTAGATGGTAAATACTTCGTAGTCAGAGCAAAAAAAGAACAAATCGAACTTGGTGACGGCTCTTTCGGCATCGTTTACAAAGTCAAGGACGAGAGAAAACATTTTTATGCGCTCAAACTGTTGAAATTATGGGAAATACCACCCGACGTAAGAAAACTGCTGATTGAACGTTTCGATATGGAATACGAAACAGGACAAATTCAGAGCAAGTATTTGGTGCGCTCGTTTGACCACGGACTGATAAAGGGAAATCCCTATATCGTGATGGAATATTGTCCCAATGGCGACGTAATCAGCTTTATAGAAAACAATGAATATGATTTGGTTAAAATCGGACGGCATATACTTTACGGACTCAAAGATCTGCACAGTTGCGGAAAAGTGCATCGCGACCTGAAACCCGAAAATGTATTGATAAAGGAAGACGGTACGGTTGCCTTGACTGACTTCGGTATTTCAGGCGATCGCAACAAGCGGATGACGGAACGGAACATTTTGGGAAAACCCACGCAAATATTCGGCACTTACGCCTATATGCCGCCCGAACAAGTTAAACCCAAACGCGGAGATGCTACCGTTTTGCCTACCACCGATATTTTTTCTTTCGGCGTAATGATCTACCAGTTGATTACGCGGGAGTTGCCTTTTGGCCGGTTGGAAAATGAAAACGATTTGGCGCTTTATCTCAAACGAGGCAAAGAAGGCGATTGGAACAGGCATAAATTGAAGCGATTGGCAAAATACGATTTTTTCAACACCGTTGTTGAAGGTTGCCTCGTGCCTGAATATAAGACAAGGCTGCAAACGATCGACGAAGTATTGGCGCTTTTCCCAAGCAACCGGCAATCGACTTACAAACCTTCTATTAGCGGCAGCGTTTATCAGCATGAAATAACAGAAGGCGTTTTGTTGCGTATGATGCAAGGCGAAGAATACGGCGCAGTCTATAAACTGAACGATATGCTTGAAGGAAAATGTATGCTAACCATTGGTCGTAAAGAGTCCGGCAACACCAATTCCATTTCCGTACAGGAAGAACAAAGCTGCTATATTTCCCGTAAACACTGTACCCTCGAATGGGATGCCGACACCAGGGTATGGTGTATCAGAGACGGACAATGGGATAAATCGTCGGAGAATTGGAAAGCCTCGACAAACGGCACTTATGTCAATTCAAAGGAAGTTTCGGCCTCATGGACTTATTATTTCTATCCGGGCGACATTATTTCCATAGGCGATACAAAATTCAGAGTGGAAGGATACTAAAATTATTTTATAAAAAAACAGTTAAAATTATGGCACAATCAACAGTTTACAAAAGAACAGTGGGCGGATCAATAGGCGCCGGTATAGGTTCTGTTTTCGGAGGTTCCGGAAAAACGTATTTCATTTTGGAACACAAAACAAGTTCCAAGTATTACAGAGTAGGCGAAACGCAGGAAATCATCGTTGACCAGATTGAACTGGGACGTGATTCCAAATGTCAGGTCAGATTTGACGATTCTTTTACTACCGTCAGCCGCCGTCATGCGGCAATCGTCAGGGACGGCAACAGATGGAAACTTGTTCAAGTTTCATCAACCAACTCTACCTTACTTAATGGACAAAAAGTCCAGAACGAAAGTTATCTGCATAGCGGCGATGAAATCCAACTGTCGGAAGGCGGCCCTAAACTTGGCTTCATTGTTCCGGCAGGCAAGAAGGCGACAGTCGGCAGCATCGGCTTGACACGCCGCCTGAATCTTTTTGGACAACAAGCTTTACGACCCTACAAACAGGCAATTACCGCTCTTTCGGTTTTGCTCATTCTGGTTATCGCAGGAGCTGTATGGTGGGGAACCAATCAAGCAGGGGAATTGGCAAAACTGACAGCAGATAAAACACGGTTGGAACAGGAAATCCAGAATATTATTAATAATCCCAAAGCCGATCCGGCTACCACCGCCAGATTGGATTCTTTGAAACAAGAATTGGAGAAAACAAAAACACGTATCGTTTATGTTACCCCCAAGCCTGACCCGGACAAGGTTATCGCAGATCCGAAAAAAACAGAGCCGATTAATCCGCCTCAACCGATAGATCAATCTCAGCCGTCTGCAGAAATTAAAAATTGTAATCCTTACGTTTTCGCGGTGTTCCAGGATTTATTGATTTACGAAACCACAAGCGGAGAAAAATATGAAAAATCCAATTTGGGTTTTGTCGGCACCGGATTTATTTTGAGCGACGGACGATTTGTCACTGCAAGGCACGTAATAGAACCGTGGTATTATTTCAATTATCTCGGTGCATCATACAGTTTTTATAAACTGATTAATGAGGCCGCTTTCAATGGCGGCAAAGTAAGCGCCAAATTTACCATTGTTTCCCCTTCCGGAAAAAGATATTCGTTCAATAACGAGCAAGTTATTTGCAACAGGGCGAATGACAGGAAATTTACGGACAACGGATCTCTTTACATCGAAGCGTCTGCCGACCGTTACGACTGGGCTTACTTCCAAACCTCCGAAACAAAAGGTTTAAAGTTCGACAATGAACTGTCGAGAACGCTCTCTCAGGGAGTACAATTGGAAATACTCGGATTCCCAAGGGGTTTGGGTACCGAAGATATCAACAACATTATTCCTATTCTGTCCAACAGTTTGACTTCACGTGCAGGCGTGGATAACAACGGATTAATCGTTTCTTCCAACGACGACACCGCAGGCGGAAACTCCGGCGGACCGGTATTTACGAAGAAAGACGGCAACTATGTTGTAGTCGGACTTATTTCAGGTTCTAATTTTGAGAAAGGACGTATCGTTCCTATATGCGAAGTTAAGTAAAATGAGATCGAAACCTGTTAAGTTTTTAAAACTTAACAGGTTTATTATAAACCAATAATAAAAGAAATATAAATGAAAAAGTTTATTATTATAATGCTTTCCATTCTTCCGTTTGTTACGGTGAAAACGATGGCGCAATATCTTCCCGGAGGACAGACAGATCAAGCTCCGGGCAAGAAGGCCGACTTGAAGCCCTCTATTGAAGGCGCTTTGAAAAGCAGTCTTTTCATAATCCAGCAAAATTACCAGTTGAAAGACGTTACAACGAAAAAAGGTAAATATTTTGGGAAAGACGGAAAAGCGAATTTCGGTACAATTTATACTTTCGGAATTAAAACTTCCGGAGGCTTCTATTCAAATACAAAAATTACATTGCCTTGGCTTTATGATTCCAACTTTGAGGAATATAAGAGGAAAACACAATATTCGCCTGTTATTTCCGAAACAAAATATAAGGAATGGGGCGCCGCCGAATATCTGAAATTGAAATTTTCTTCCGAACAAGCTGCTACTGCAAGCGACAGCCTTGTATTTGTAACAAACAAGGCGTTTAACAACAAAGGTCTGAATCCCGATGTTGCGGCAGGAAAGAAAAAAGGATGGCTTGTCTGGATCATTCTCGAAAACAAAGAAAAACCCGATGCCTTTTCTTTTGAGGTTGTTTCCGTCGAACAAAATCTCGACGCCTCGCCTTCCGAAATAACAGCTGCCTCGCCTTCAGGTAAAACCGTCGAAGGCGGATTGTTTCTTACCGAGCGTACAACCGACGTAGGACAGATTGCCCTGGAGTTGTCGGGACTTGTATTCAAAAAAGACAGCAAGTGGTTTGTGAAAAAGCCGGTCAATGAAGGACAACAGCAAAAAAGCGGCAGAAAAGGGCGGAACGCAAGCAAGAAAAGCGAAACAACTGTAAATCCTTCCAATCAGGACGGACTTACTCCCGCAAGTTCCACGGGAAGCAAGCGCAGTCGAAGAGGTAAATAACAGGAATTATTCCGTTAAAAAATAAAGATGGCAAAAATAAAAATCAGGTTGGCTGCCAGATGCGAAGCGGCAGGGCGTCCCAACAACGAAGATAATTATCAGGTATGCGAAAACTTGTCCGAAGATAAATGGGGATTCACGACCGATAGCGAAACAGAACTGTCGGAGTTTGGAACATTGCTCGTTGTGGCCGACGGGATGGGCGGAATGAACGCGGGGGAAATTGCGTCGGAAATAGCCGTTAATACGATTAAGGAGTGTTTTTCAACTCAAAAACTGTCGAAAGAATCACTCGGTTATCCCGAAAATGTCAAGTCCTTCATTAAGAAAGCAATACAGGAAGCCGACCGAAACATAAAGCGCAAAGGCGCTACCGACAAATCCATGTCGGGAATGGGCAGTACCATTGTTATGGCTTGGTTGCTTGGGAAATATGTGTATGTGGGATGGTGCGGCGACAGCCGCGCCTACCGCTTCAATCCCGCCGATGGTTTGCAACAGCTGAGCCACGACCATTCTTACGTGCAGGAATTGGTGGATAAAGGGAAATTGGACAAAGAACTCGCTTTTGATTTTCCCGACCGCAACATCATTACCCGCAGTCTGGGCGACCCGCGCCACAAGGCTAATCCCGACGTTCAGGAGTTTCCGCTCCGCAACGGCGACTTGTTTTTACTGTGTAGCGACGGACTTTCGGGCGTGTTGCGCGATGGTGAAATGGAAAACGTTATCAATGCCAATATCAATTCTCTGGACGCTTGCCGAACGGCGCTTTGGGAAACTTCATGCGAAGCCGAATGGGACGACAATGTTACATTCGTACTTTGTCAGGTATTGTCCGGAGTTGAGGCTGAAAAAGCAAACAGCACGCTGAAAATAACAGAACAGGAAAATTCCGGTGTCCCTGCACAAGAGCGACAGCCGGAAGAAGTCCAACAACCGGAAACTGTAGAAAAAGCGCCGCTCAAGAAAAAGAAAAGCAGAAAGTGGCTATGGGTAATTATTACCTTGCTCCTTTTAGCGGCAGGAATTTACATGCTCCTGAAAAATATTAGCATTACACTTCCACAATCATAGATTTTGCAGAGATGATTCAACTGAAAGAAAACATATTATTTGCAAACAAGTACAAGTTGCTCAAATCATTGGGCCACGGAGCATCCTCAGAAGTGTGGATGGCGGAACATACCCTGACGGGCGTAGATGTTGCATTGAAAATATATGCGCCAGGAATGGGGCTTGACGAAGACGGCGTACAATTTTTCAGCAAGGAATTTGCCCTCGTTTTTAATATGAATCACCCTAATCTGCTGCGCCCTACGCATTACGACATTGAAGAACGTATGCCCTACCTTGTAATGCCGTATTGCGAAAAAGGCTCAACGCTTAAACTTGTAGGAAATATGAGCGAAAAGGAAGCTTGGCGCTTCCTGTACGACGTAGCTTCGGGACTGGCATATCTCCATGGCAAAGAGCCTCCCGTGATTCATCAGGACATTAAGCCCGAAAATATCTTAATTGGCAGTGACGGCGCTTTCCAGATTACCGATTTTGGAATCAGCACGAAAATCAGAAGTACCTTGCACAAAAATATGGTACAGAATGAGAACCAGGTTGGCGGAACGATTGCCTACACCGGGCCGGAACGTTTTAACCGAAACAATCGCCCCAAACCGGCAAGTGATATTTGGGCGCTCGGCGCTTCGGTGTATGAGCTTCTCGAAGGCGGCGCACCCTTCGGTTATGACCTTGGTGGAAGCCTCCAAAAAAACGGAGCTGATATTCCCGAAATGGAAGGCGATTGGTCGTCGGAGCTGAAACAGGTCGTCGAGCGCTGCCTTGCCAAGGAAACTTGGGACAGACCGACAGCCGCCGACATCGTTGTTTGGGCTGAACGTCATCTGGCAGGGAAAAGCATCTCTATCATTGACAAAGAAATTGAAAACGAAGAAGAAACTGACGAACAAAAACCGGAAACGTCTTTCGGTAAGAAAACGATTTTAATGTCTTCCACCCAAGATAAGCCGACCGTACGCACCGAGCAAATTAAAAAAAAATCTAAAATTCCGCTCATTGCGGGATTGGTTGCTGTTTTGCTCATTGCCGCCTTTTTTGTTTACAAATTTGCCGGCAATCCGGAAACACCTGTCACCGTTCCGTCTTCCAATATTGTAGAAATTCCGATAGATACACCGGAAATTGTACAACCCACCGCCGTTTTGCAGGAAGAAGAAATAAAGCAAGAACAAACGCTACCGGAAACGAAAACCAAGGCAGAGCGAAAAAAAACTGCCGATGATTATTTGCAGGAAGGCAATGACAATTACCGTACAGGCAATTACGAAGCTGCCATTGAAAATTTTAAAAAATGTATCGAATTATCAAGCGTTCCACAAGAAGGAGCGAAAGACCGTATAAGAGAAATGGAAGATTCCTTGCAACGGAAAAAAGAAAAGGAACAATGAAACGGATAAAACTGTATTTAACCTTGTTGATGTGCACTGTCTTAGTAAATGTTAAGGCTCAATCGCCGGACGACCTCGTTTGGGTTGAAATTACCGATGAAAATCTAAACGAATCATTGAAAACGACAATGGAGGTAAATGGTAAGCCTTCGCTCCTCCGCATCTTGCCCAGTTTGCCCGCTCACCTTACCTTTGCCCAAAAAAAAGAAATGCACAAACCAAGCAAACGCAGATTAAGTACAGAGGAAGGCTTCGCCATCATTGCGAG
>BNTV01000075.1 GCA_025996865.1 Bacteroidia bacterium | reverse complement strand
GGCTACGCAACGTTTGAGGTAATTCACATTCAGATTTTTGCATTGTTATCATTCTGCTGTGCCGGTAACCGGAAAAATACGATGGAAAAGAATTTTTAACACAATATGATGGTTGGAATGCGAATGACACGGCTCAGGCAGGTTTGCGGGAATTTTAATTTTCGCATGCCGGTTCATTACATCCGCTTCTTTTGTGTATTCCTCTCTTTTCTGTCGGTATTTTCAACTTTTTAATTATCCAATTCCACTTTAACCCTAATGATTTAAAAGATTACAATTGCATCTTCTGCCGCAATAATTTATAGCCGGAAGCGCTTGTTTTCAAGCTATTTCCATTTTTGAGCTGTACCTTGTAAGTCTCTTTTTCATAGAGTTCTATCTTGGAAATGCAGGTAATATTGACAATAAACGAACGGTGAATCCGGGCAAACAAATTGTCGGGCAAATAAGTTTCCCAATGCTTCATCGTCCTGTCTTTCAGAAACCTGCCTTCTTGTGTATAAATCAACACGTAATCGCCGTTGGCTTCGATGTATTGGATTTGTTCGACGGGAATAGAGAATATCGCTTGGTTTTTCTTGACGCTTATTCGCGTAATCTTTTCTATGACCGTTTTTTTCTGCGCATTCACCGCATCTTCAATGGTCTTTTTCTGTTCTTTTATTTTATAGGAAGCCAAAAACAGATAATAAGTCAAGATGAAAATGACATGAATCAGAAATCCGGTCAGGCAACGGAAAGGCAAGGTTTCCCTAAAGAACAGGCTGTACAATGAATCGTGCGACAAAATGTTGTCTGTCAGTAAATAACCGATTCCTATCCAAATTACAAAGGAAATCAACAGCAACAAAAAATGGAACAGGACAAACAAAGGAATACTCAACGAAATATCCCGGTAATACCGGACAGGATACCACAAAGCCAAAATGCATCCGGCCTGTAAAAAATTGAAAATCAACGAATCAAAAAAAAACTGACAGGTCGAAGGCGGAAGATAACTGTGATGCAAAAGCAGTATCCGGACAAAAATAATCATTGCCCAGATACCTAAATAATACAATTGTGCTTGGATGTTTCGGAGGAAAGGATTATTCATAACATTTGATTTCGCCGCCACCGAATACAGCTTCTAACTCCAAGTAAATCGGTTTACCGTTGGTCGATTGCACTACATTGCGCGGTCTGTTGTCCGAAAACGAACCGAAAACACCTGTTTTTTGCATGATAATATTCCAATCGTCAGGCACATACAAAATGACACCTCCGAAAACGGATGAAATTTTCATCTGCACTTTTTCTACACTTCGCGACAGTTCCAATTGCGTAAAATCCAATTCCACGCCACTGAAAACCGAGCTGATTTCAATGCTTTTCACATTATTGTAAGTCCATTTTTCTTTCGCGCCGGTAAAAATATATTCCCGGCTGATGTAGCCGTCATAGTTTGCATTCGTTTCGGAGTCCGGCGTTCCAATTACATCGCCACGTCTGTTTTCAAAGGAAATAGTCTCTCCGAAAGCCTTGAAACGATGCGGTTTTTTTGTGGCCGCTTTTACGATAAAAAGAATGCCTATCACAATGATTACCAAAGGTAAGAAAAATCCGCTGACATCTACATGGAAAATCCGGGGTAACAGAAACAGCGTCCCTATGGCAGCCAGAATAATGCCGGCGCTTTTATTTTTGGACTTATCATCAAACAGCAACACGACTCCGATTCCAATCAGCAAAGCCGGCCACGATATAACAATGTGATATATCGACCAACGGTAATATCCCATGTTGTGAAACAGTAGGAAAACTCCTACAAATAAAACAATGATTCCGAATGCAACTTTTTTCATATTCATAATGTGTTTTATAATAAATTAATTTGTTGTAATAATTACGTACAAAATTAGAAGGAATTATTATTTATTCAAACGTAGAATCGTTGAAAAAAGAAGAATTTTCGATAAAAGGGCGGATTTTGCCGATTAATTACTCACGTACCATTTGCAATAAGGCTGTAATCCACAACTCTCACATTTGGGCTTGCGAGCCACACAAACATATCGCCCGTGTAAAATCAACCAATGATGAGCAATTGACCAAAGACGCTTCGGAATATACTTGGTCAGTTCTTTCTCCGTTTCCAGAGGCGTTTTTGAATCATCGGTCAAACCGATTCGGTTGGCTACCCGGAAAACATGCGTATCCACCGCCAAAGCGGGAACATTAAAAGCGACCGAAGCAATCACATTCGCCGTTTTTTTCCCGACGCCCGGCAATTTCGTTAAATCTTCGATGCTCGAAGGAACTTTCCCGTCAAAATCGCCAACCAATTTTTTAGCCGTTTCAACCAGGTGATTGGCTTTGTTGTTAGGATAGGAAACGCTTTTGATGTATTCATAAACCGTTTCTTTGTTCGAAGCAGCCATGACTTCCGGTGTCGGAAAAGCCTCGAACACAGCGGGAGTAACCATATTGACCCGTTTATCCGTACATTGCGCCGACAGAATCACCGAAATCAACAACTGAAAAGGGTCTTTATAACGCAACTCCGTTTCAGCAATAGGTATATTCCGTTCAAACCAGTCGATTACAAAACCATATCGTTCCTTTTTTGTCATATTTGTTTTTACCCTGTACCTTATTACGTAGCAGCTTCAAATTCTTGTAAAAACCGCACATCATTTTCGGAAAACAACCGCAAGTCTTTCACCTGATATTTGAGGTTGGTAATACGTTCAATGCCCATTCCCAGCGCATATCCCGAATAAATTTCGCTGTCTATTCCGCAGTTTTCCAACACATTGGGATCGACCATACCACAACCCAGGATTTCCACCCAACCAGTGTGTTTACAGAATGGGCAACCCTTTCCGCCACAGAGGTTACAACTGATGTCCATTTCGGCGCTCGGTTCGGTAAACGGAAAAAAAGAAGGCCGCAACCGGATTTTCGTATCAGTCCCGAACATTTCCTTGGCAAAAAACAAAAGGACTTGTTGCAAATCGGCGAAAGAAACATCTTTATCAACATACAACGCTTCCACCTGATGAAAAAAACAATGCGCCCGGTAAGAAATGGCCTCGTTTCGATAGACGCGTCCCGGACAAATGATGCGAATCGGCGGTTGCGTTTTCTCCATGACGCGCGTTTGAACGGAAGAAGTGTGCGTTCTCAACAGCAAATCTTTTCCATGTTTCACGAAAAATGTGTCCTGCATATCGCGTGCCGGATGGTCTTCGGCAAAGTTCAAGGAAGAAAAAACATGCCAATCATCTTCAATTTCAGGGCCTTCGGCAATGCTGAATCCTAAACGGGCAAAAATATCGCAAATCTCTTTCCGGACAATGGAAAGCGGATGCCGTGTGCCGACATGATAGGGATAAGAAGTACGGGTCAAATCCAAAGCATCGTCGGAAGATGTTTGATTTTCGAAACTTTCCTTTAATAGATTGATTCTTTGGTGAGCTTTCTCTTTCAGCTCGTTCAATTTTTGCCCGATGACTCGTTTTTCTTCGGCGGCCACGTTGCGAAAATCGTTCATCAGATTGGTGATTTCACCTTTTTTGCTCAGGTATTTAATCCTCAAAGCCTCGATTTCTTCGCTGTTGTTAGCGCGTAAGTCATTTATTTCCGCTGATAACGCATTGATTTTGTTAATCATATCCCTTATTTGTAATTATTTTAGGTGCAAAATTACAAAAAAAGTGGTATATGGCAATTAATTTTCATCAAAAACGGTAAAATAATCCGGCGCATAAAATACCTTTATAACCGAATCCCAATTCGGCGAAAACTCCGAACGAACCTCCATATTTTACACCGACAGGCGTCACTTGAAAATTGAAAAACGTTTGCTTCTCACCCTGTTTCTCATTCGTTTGACTGTCTTTATACGTTTGGTTGAGAATGGTACCTCCGGCGCCCACTAACGCATATAGTTTCAATTTATCCCGGTTGACATACTTGTAATCTCCTTCCAATGAAAAGGTATAATAATTACTCGTAAATTTCCCCGTTTTTACATTATCGACCATAGCATCGGAAGTACTCAAATCGTAAGTAAACACAGGCCCCAAGGCAATCCTGTCGGATAAAGAATACTTATATCCTAAATGAAACGCTCCGGGAGACGTACTATTTTTCATTGCTATTCCCGGAACAACGGATACAATCATATCCGACATGGTTCCGACAATCTGATTAGAACTCCACACACCCACTCCAAAATCAACTTCGCTTTTTTTACTTTGGGCATTTGCTGAAGATACAAACAGAAATGCCGCTAATCCTAATAGTAAAGCTACTTTTTTCATTGTTTTCTAAATTAATTTTTCATTTAATGCAAATAAAATTTATTTTATTTCGCAAAGGTATATAAAAAATCTGATTTAATACATAAATTATGAAAAAAAAATAGTTTATACTAACGACATTTCACAAACCCTTGCTTCTGCAACTGATCAAAATAAGCAGCCACCCGGTACTCATAATTCTCTTCATAGTTAAAATGCGCAGCCAAAGCATCCGCAATTTCTTTCACCGTCCGTTGCCCATCAATCAAATCCCAGACAGCCGTACCGTGCTCTTCGAGGCGGACGCGAATAACAGCCGATTTATTTTTCGGCACAAAATACTTCTGCATAAACTTACTCCTGAAACGAGGAAAAGCTATCACCGATAGCTCTCCCTCTTTTTCAGTAGTAATAGGGTCGCTGATAACAGGAACCGAGTCAAAAAGATTCACTTTCATTCTTCACTCTAAACTCTTCACTCTTTTCAAAGGAATGCTTACAAAGAAATAACCGATAACAGCAACAATCGCTAATCCTACAATATACAACGGATTTTTTATCGAAAGCATATCGGAAAAGAAAATGTTGAACATGGCGAATACGGCCACTACCAATCCCATCAAAGCCTCTCCGGCAATCATTCCCGAAGCGAGCAAGACGCCGGTATTTTCAACCGTCGCCATCTGATTTTCGTTGTATTTCCTACGGGCAACATACAAATCCAGAATGCCTTTGATCAAACCGCCGGCAAAAATCGCAAATACGGTGCTGAACGGAAGATACATCCCGACGAATATCAACATCGGACTCTTAATACCCATCAGGATAAAAGCGACACCCAAAATCATTCCCGCGATAATCAAAGCCCAAGCCATTTGTCCGCCGACAATGCCGTGGGAAAGGGTTGCCATCAAGCCGGCTTGCGGTGCGGAAAGGTTTTTACTTCCGAATCCGCCTTCGTATCCTTGCTGAATTCCCATGTTTATATCGCCTTGATTCAGGATAATCAACACGCCGAACATCACAAAACCGGAAATAATCACGCCGATAATGTCGCCAACCTGCATCCGCCAAGGCGTACCGCCCAAGATATGTCCGGCTTTCAAATCCTGAAACATTTCTCCGCCGACTGCCGCCGCTACACATACAATAGCAGCAATGCCCAAAACGGCCGCTACACCAGCAGTGCCTGTTACGCCGCAAGCAACCAAAATCAAAGCGGTTACCACCAAAGCCGTCAGCGTCAATCCACTAATGGGGTTATTGCTCGAACCGATTATTCCTACCAAATATCCCGATACCGCAGCGAAGAAGAAAGCCAGGACAATCATCACCGTCGAAGCTACAACAGCAACTAAAATAGAGGTTTTAAAGATAAAATAGGTTATGATAAAAGTAAGTACGGCAGCGATACAAATACCTCCCAAAATCCAAGCTGATTTCAAATCCTTTTCGGTACGTTCCACGTTATCGCCCGAACCTTGAGCCGCACGTTTCAAGTCTTTAACGGAACGTTTCAAGCCCGTTCCCAAGCTGCTGCGCATCCGGTACAAAGTAAAACAGGCCGCAACCAACATGCCGCCGATAGCAATAATCCGGACAACTTCACGCCACACGATATCCGCTGCATTTTCCCATGCATCCAAAGAATCAGCGCCTAAACCATTCGCTACATTCACTTGGAGGGATTCAACAAACGAACTGCCCAGCATGGCCAACAACATCGGTACCATCAAACCCCAAGCCATTACCGAGCCGCTGAAATTCAAGGCAGAAAGCCTTGGCCCGATAATGTATCCGACACCCAGATAAGCCGGACTAATGGTAGGCCCTCCGGCCAAAAATCCACCTTCCAAAGTTTTTCCGCTGGCCAAGGTAGCCACCGATGATTTGAAGAACTGAGTCCATTCGGTAGCAAAAATCCGCAAGTCACCGGCAATTTTCACCAAAGCGCCGACAATCATTGCCGAAAACAAATATTTGGAACCGCCTGCTCCGCTCTGTCCGGTTTTGTGGATTTCCGCAGCGGCAACACTTTCAGGGAAAGGCAATTCCTTGTCTTCCACCATGACGCGGCGAAGCAAAGCTACGAACAAAACACCGAGTGTTCCACCCGTTATCAAAATCAAAGAAGCTGTTAAATAACTGTTTATCGAACTAAATTCTTCTCCGCTCCAAACGCCGGAGATGTAAAATGCCGGAAGTGTAAAGATAGCTCCCGCCGCAACCGATTCGCCGATGGAACCGACCGTTCGCGTAAAATTTTCTTCCAAGATGCTTCCTTTGAAGAAACGCAATAGAGCCATTCCGATGACTGCCGCCGGATAAGTGGCCGCAATCGTCATACCGGCTTTCAGTCCCAAATAGGCATTGGCAGCGCCCAATATGACCGCCAGTACCAAACCGATGAGCAATGCCCTCACGGTAAATTCTTTCATGTTTGTATCCGCCGAAACGAATGGTGCGAATTTTTTTTCTTCTGACATATTATTTAAGTTTTACCCCACCCCTTAAAGGGGACTTTAGTGAGCGGGGATTTTTATTTTTATTCTATTTTACTCATTTGAAAATTTTGCAATACCAAGTCCCCTTTAGGGGATTTAGGGGTGTTTTATTTTGTTGCATTTTCCAAACGTTTCATTATCGAGAAAATAAAGATGGCCGACAGTAAGCACAAAGTAATCAGCACACCCCAAACAGCCCACAATGGGATTCCACTTTCCCACAACTGGCCGGGAATGGAAGTGAGGTAATTGCCTATGGCTGTTGCGGCAAACCAACCGCCCATCATCAGTCCTTTCAATTTTGGCGGGGCGACTTTCGTTACAAACGAAATTCCCATCGGACTTAACAAGAGTTCAGCAAAAGTCAAAACAAGATAAGTACTTATCAACCAGTTTGGAGAAACCAACTCCGGACTTACGCCGCCCACCGATTTTAATTCTGCTGGAGTTGCCAACTGATAGGAAGCAACCGCCAAAATAACAAATCCTATGGCAGCTACCAACATCCCCAAACCTATTTTTCGAGGCGTGGAAGGCTCTTTCCCCTTTTTTGCCAACCACGCAAATATCGTAATTGAAAATGGCGTCAGTGCAATCACAAAGAACGGATTGAATTGTTGGAAAATTTGCGGTAAAATATCAATGCGTTGGTTCATTCCTCCATAATTCCATACCAAAAGGGCTAAAATAGCTGCAAGTACAATTCCTGAAACTCCTTTTCCTTTGGCTGTTGTTGACTGGAAAATACTGAAAAGTGCATAAACGCCGACAGCAATCAGTGACAGATTCAAAACGCTAAATCCGATTCGTGTCCATCCTTCGGCAAAATTTTGGGTATAATCGCGGGCAAACAAAGTCATTGTCTGGCTATTCTGATGGAAAGCCATCCAAAAGAAAATCACGACAACAAAAACCAGACACAATGCGACCACCCGCTCAATGGTTTGTTTTTTAGTCAATTCGGGTCCTACAACCGTCTTGTTTGTTTGGGCGGCAAGTTGTTTGGAATTATAATCGGCATGTTTGAATGTTTTACGGAAAGCAAGGAAAATCAACATCGAAACAATCAACGAGATACATGCCACACCGAAAGCATAATTGTATGCTTCCGATAATTTATCAATATATAAATGGCTGAATTGCGTCAAATCGGCTATTCCCGCATTTTGAGCGGAAACAAGCGTGGTGAGTTCCGACGTACCTTCCGGTTTAATCGTTCCATTCAGAAACTGATGCGCCAGTGACGGAATTTTTGCATCGTAAAACAAGCCGGCCTTATTCATAAAAAAGTTAGTTACCGCTGTGGCAGCTGCAGGAGCAAACATGGCGCCTATGTTGATTGCCATGTAAAACAGACTGAAACCCGGGTCGCGACGTTCTTTATACCTTGGGTCATCGTAAAGATTGCCCACCATTACTTGTAAATTGCCTTTAAAAAATCCTGTACCCAAAGCAATTACGAATAAAGCAATAGTCAAGGGAATCATACCCATCCCAGGAATGGCCATCAGTAAATAACCAACGAACATCACAATAATACCGAGTGTAACCGTTTTACCGTAACCCAACCAATTGTCGGCGATAAAACCGCCCACAAGCGGTAAAAAATAAACAGCGGCTAAGAAAATAGCATTCAACCGCGTGGCCGCAGCCGAATCCAGCCCGAACTTTGCTTGTAGAAATAACACGAAGATAGCCAACATGGTATAATAACCAAATCGCTCTCCAGTATTGGCCAAAGCCAATGCGTATAATCCTTTCGGATGATTTTTAAACATAAATATTGGTATTAGGAAAATTAATATTTTTTTGCAAATGTAGAAAAGAATTCCGAATTAAACAAAAAAGACTTTCTATTGAACTAAATTTCTTCTATCCAAAATAGCATTCATATCTAACCCTCGGTATTGATAATTATACAGTTATATTTTTCGGCGAGTTTAAGCAATTTTTTACGTTCCCAGTCTTCCTGTTTTTTTCAGGTATTTAGCTTCACCGAGTTCGATGAATATTTGCCCGTAAACAAGGGTATTGTAGATTACTGGAGAGGTCGCTTTCTGCATCCGCTGTACGCAGGTAGAACGTTCCTTGATCAGTGTGTCTCGCTGACGCCTGCACTGTAGGGATGACAAACCGACAACTTGTAGGATTCCAAATCTCTCACATCCCTGGTTTTTTGTTTCTCAAGTAACTTAACTACTTCTTTCTGCTTGTCTCTTAAATCTTAATGATTATCCGCATAATGTCCTAATCTCCAAAAGAGGCAATTGAGGCGAAGAATTTATTGAAAAAGTTTTAAGAATATTTGTATAATTCGCTGATATTCATTATCTTTGAGCTGTAATTTTAAGCATTAAACTAATATGAATATTTTTGATTTCACCAAACATTTTCCTGACGAGAATCTTGTATATTACATTTTAAAGCCCAAAGAGACCAAGCCGGTGTCGTTTGCCCAAAATGTGGTGGCAAACAACATTACCAGCTTGGAAACAAACTGAGTTACGAATGCAAACACTGTCATACACGGCAGTCATTACGTTCAGGAACGGTAATGGAACATACAAAGTTGCCATTTTTGTATTGGTATATTGTTATGCACTTTCTGACGATTACCAAAAAGTCGTTTTCATCTTCAGAATTGCAGCGTCAATTGGGTCATAAACGTTATCAACCCATTTGGGAACTCGCCAATAAATTGCGCGATGTAATGGGTAAACGCGATGACATATATTCACTTTCAGGGCAGGTAGAGCTTGATAATGCGTTTATTACCACGCTCATACCGGAAGACCGGAAAGACGAACCGTTGAAACGTGGCGCAGGCAGTCAGAAACAGTCAAAAGTGGTGGCGATGACCGAAAGTGAGTTTATAGAAAATCCCTGCAAGGAAAAAAATCAAAACGGGTGAATCACACAGGTGAAGTCGCATGATGCGCAGGTTGTGGCGCCTGTAGACTTGCCAAAGATACTTCCCTGGGTGCATATTGCCATTGGAAACGTCAAACGTTTGCTTTTGGATGCACATCACCAACTGGAAAAAGAATATTTACAATATTATCTCAATAAGTTCTGTGATAAATTTAATCGCCGGTATTTCGGAGAAAAACTTTTTGACCGATTGGTGGCGCTAGCCGTCTGTTACCCTACTGATTTCAAATCGAAAATTTACAATAGGACGTTATGCGGATAATCATTTAATTAACCTTACAAACAGAGAAAAAGAGATTCTGAAATTAGCCAAGCAAGGAAAAAGTAATAAGGAAATATCCGACATCCTTTGTGTATCCGAAAAGACAATCTGGAATACAGAAACGATGCTGTACCGAAAATTGGGCGTTCATTCTATGCTTGAGGCTGTTATTTTTGCGACAAATCATGGAATGGTATTTGTAGAATCTTGAAAATAAAGTTGATATAAAATTGGGAGGAATTACCTATTGCAAAGCCTTTTATAAGGCATTATCTTTGTAGCATTATTCACATTAAAATTTATAAGAAAATGAGAAAATTAACAAAAAAGAGTTTAGATGAACTGGCAAAAACAATGTCAATGATTGATGAATCCGAACAGGATACTTATTGGGGTAAATATGATAATGACTGTTTTTGGAGGTGTGTTTCATATATGGAAAGTGGAGGAATATCTTTCTCGGAATCAGCAGCAGAATCGTACGCATTGAGTTATTTTGGCAATGTTTATTCAAATTATCCGGGAACAGCCAGTATTTTAGAAGCGAATGGAGCAGGAATGAGTATTTCGGATATACAAAATTATCTTACTTCCCGTGTAACTTCTGGTAATTATTCTATAGCTTCCGGTAGTATTGAAGGTCAATATATAGGCTTTTTTAATACCAATAATATAAGTAATTATAGTAATACCGGTAGTAATCACGCTGTTATTGTACTTAGTACAAATGCGGATAATTCCCTTAACATTTTTGATCCACAACTTAATACTCACATGACCATTGCAGCAAGTCAAGCAAGTAATGTAAGCTACGTAATGTATTAAGTATAAATACCATGAATAAACAATACTTGTTTACTCTTATTATCGCCCTTTTGACAACAATTGGAGCATTGGCGCAATCAAAATTCAGCGGCGGCACCGGTACGGTTGACGCTCCGTTCCTTATATCAAATCAGGCTGATTTGGAGATGCTTGCAAATGATGTAACCAACGGCAGTAATAATTACTCAGGCAAATACCTAAAACTTATTCGAGACATTAAGCTCACCGACGGTACAAATTGGCAACCGATAGGGGGTGGTGATAAAGCGCCTTTCGATGGTCTTTTTGATGGCGACGGGCACAAGATTACCAACCTTTTTATTGATCGTCCGAATACTATGTACAACATCGGTCTCTTCGGAATTACCGGTCATCGTGCTGTCATTCAAAATTTTGGGGTAGAGATCGCTTCCGGAGGTGTAACCGGCAATCAGCGTGTCGGGGGTTTGGCAGGGGGCAATTTCGGTACAATCAGCAACTGCTACGTCACGGGTTATGTAGAGGGCAATATGGATATTGGAGGCTTGGTGGGGGTTAACTCCTCTAAGATCAGCAACTGCTACGTTACGGGAAATGTAAAGGGCAGAAATGGAGTCGGCGGTTTGGTTGGGAGAAGCAGTATATCAAGTGAGATTAACAACTGCTATACCACTTGCAATGTTGAAGGCATCGGAACCGTCGGCGGATTGATAGCGACTAACGGCAACACAGTCAACAATTGTTATGCCACAGGTAACGTTGAGGGTAAAGAGACTGTCGGCGGCTTGGCGGGGGTTAACCAAAGTACAATCAGTAATAGTTACGCTACGGGTAATGTTACAGGGAAAGAGAATGTCGGCCGTCTGGTGGGGTATAAACTCAACTCAAGTACAATAGTCAATTGCGACTCCATTGATGTCGCCCAAACAGTACAAAACAGACAAGATACAGAAGTGGCGGCAACACCGTCAACATTCAGCGGCAGCGCCGGCACCGCCGACAATCCCTTCCTGATATCCAATCAGACTGATCTGGAACAACTTGCAACCGACATAAACAGCGGCGCAAACAACTACTCCGGCAAATACTTAAAACTCACACAGGATATTAAACTCTCTGACGGCACAAACTGGCGGCCGATAGGGAGAAGTGGCGACTATCGCTCTTTTTCAGGAACTTTCGATGGAGACGGACACAAAATCACCAACCTCTTTATTGATCGTCCGAATATAGATCATGTCGGATTCTTCGGAATTACAGGCGAGAGTTCTGCCATTCAAAACCTCGGCATAGAGATTGCTTCCGGAGGTGTAACCGGTATTGACTTTGTCGGCGGATTAGCAGGGAGCAATAGTGGCACAATCAGCAACTGTTACGTCACGGGCGATGTTAAGGGCAATTTGGATGTAGGCGGATTGGTGGGGGTTAATGAATTTACAATCAACAATTGTTGCGCTACAGGCAATATAAAGAGCAAAAAAGATGCTGCCGGTGGTTTAGTAGGGCTTAACCGCGGCACAATCAGCAACTGCTATGCCACGGGCGATGTAGAAGGGCAGTGGCATATCGGTGGTCTTGAGGGCAAATGGTATGTCGGGGGCATCGTCGGAGGTAACGTCACCGGTACGATCAGCAACAGTTATTACAACAGCGTTAGTGCTCATGGCAAAGGTATAGGTTATACCCGAAGCGACTTCGACGATACTCCCGTCCCCGGCAACAGCCTCCTTCCTATCCCTCTTATCAAAATGGCAACGGAAGGGCTTGGCATTATGGAAAATCTGACAAAGGGTGTTGGCGCAGACCAATGGAATGACGGAAACAGCAAGGGAAAAGACTGTTACCTGCCAGCTCCTAAACCGTTCAAAAAAGTAAGTAAGGTTGATCCCGCCAAACAGGTGAAAGATATACGCAAAAGAGAAACCGCTTTGGAAAAGGAAATGAAGAAAATAAATGTAAGTATAAATATGCCTTCATTTTTAATTGCCTCTCAAAACGAAGATCTTATATCCGTAACAGAAGTAACGGAAAAAGACCCTTTACCCACAATAGCGCAATCCTATCGTCATGAACTGTCTTATGGCGCTACGTTTTTTAAAGTGCTTTTTGGTAATCTACATTCAATTATCAGGTTTAAGGGTGAAGATTGTGTGATTTTTGTATATGTCCCTCTCGGTAAAGATGGAGCCCAATACTACGATTCTCCAAATGAACAAGCGCGAAAAATGTTTAATGCCAACGTAATGGAGATATATCCTAAAGATTTACAGAAAAATGTTTATGAGGATAAATACACGACATGCAAAACCGTAGTAATAACATCTAAAGAAGGATACCGGATTCATCTCAATTTCATGCTGACCAACAAAAGTAAGAAAAAATTCGACAAGTATTTGATGGATTTTGAAAAGGTGTTTTGGTTCAATGATTAAAAAATAACTTATCGATGAATATCATTTTTCTCACACGATTGGATCCGAAAGATATAAACAGTTGGTCAGGAACAATGTATTATATATACAATAAGTTGAAAGAAAAGCATCATATAGAAATAATAGGTTTAGAATTATTGGGGCAACTTGATTTATTCGTAAAGGGAAATTTTGCAGATACTTTCATTCCTGCTGACAGATATGTTGAAAATCTAAACAGACTATTATCCGAACGTATCAATACGTTGAATTTTGATTTGATTTTCTTTGGTGATTTATTGTTTTTTCCTGTGGAAGCCAATACACCTTTTATCTTCTTTAGTGATTTGACTTATGAACAGGTGAAAATATATTATTGCTCCATTGTTTGGGGCCGATATCCACAAAAGTCAGGTTACCTTACAGGGAATATCCACTATTTAAAATCCGACTACGCTGCTACCTTCGCGCTTTTTTCTTGCAAAGTTAGCAAGGTTTCTTCTTGTTCAAATATAATTGGGGTGATTTCTGATAAATAATCGTTACCTTTCCTCTGAAAAACTTTTTATTTTTTATCTTACGCGCTTGGAAATTCTAATTTTTATGTACATTTGCGTCATGGAAGAAATGATTACGATACCACGTAAAGAATACGAGCGAATGAAAGCGCAAATCGCAGAACTGACGGAGTTAGTGGTGCGTTTGACGGAAGAAATTGCTTTGCTCAAAAACGGTCGTAACAGTAAAGCAAGTTCTACCGCATCTTCTCTGGACATCGGACGCAGTAATACAATAAGTCTTTGTGGTAAGAGAACTAAAAAAAGGGAGGTCAAGCGGGACATACCAGCGACCACACACTTGTTATGCAGGAAGCTGTAGACGAAATAATTGAGCACAGCCCGAATTATTGCAACGGATGTAGTCAGTCACCGGAAACTGTTTCGGGAGAACCGGCAAGTCGTTGCCGGGAAGTGGAAATCTCCGGTGTACAACCGTGTTATATTGAACATCTGTCCGTCCGGCAGTTTCTTCCGTATCGGCGTATACGTCAATTTTTTTGGGATATTTTTCATTTGCCCCTCTCGGAGGGGAGCATTGACAATATTCTTGCCGGAATGAGCAAGAAATCGGAAGTAATCTATAAGGAAATTCAGGCTCGTATTGCAAAAAGCGAGGTGGCAGGAGCCGATGAGACAGGCTGTCATGTAAACGGTAAAAAACACAGGTTTCATGCTTCGTCTGTTATCAATACAACCGTCAAAAACGGACAGGATGTTTTTACAGCTTACAAGTTTTGGCTGTGTACTAAATTTTATAGACCAGAGTAGTTACGAAAAATTTTAAATAGATATATAATTATGATACAAGAAACAATTGTTCGAGAGTTTGTTGATTACATTTTATTAAATGCCGACATAACAAAAGCAACAGGGTTATATAATGGCAAAGCAGGATTGTCATTATCTCTTTTTGAGGTATCAAGGTGTTTAAGAGACGAAAAGATAGAAGATAAAGCTTTTAATTTGTTACAGGAAGTATTAATCATTAAAAATAAAGACGATAATTTTGAAAACGGCTTGGCTGGAATTGGATATACGTTGCTTTATCTGATCGAAAATAAATTGTTGGAAGCTGACTTCGATGAAATATTCGGAGAACAATATGAAGCACTGATCAAAAATCTTGAAAATATAGAAAAAGAACCTTTGAGATTGGTGAATTCACTACGGATAATTTACTTTCTTTCTAAAGTAGGCAATATAAAAAGAGAGGATGATCGACTGCCAAAAATTATAAAAAAATATTTGAAGGATTGGAACTATTTTTAACCATACAATTCCATGATTTTGCCGATATTCGCTATGTTAATGATAAATCTGCAGTGTTGAACATTTATGAAAGTTACCTTAAATTAATTGACTATTCCGGTTATATATATTTTTCAAACGCATTATTAGCCGACTATTCTGATTTGTATCGAAAAGGAAGGGTGGCGAGTTCCCTTATTGTCGGTTTGTACTTAAACAGGCTTGTAAAAAAGTATAAGATAAAAAAATACAAAGATATTGTTGAAGATAATATAAGGAATGGGATCAAAAACATCTATACAGATGCTCTTTCATTAAAAGAAAGAATTGATTTAATAAAATTGATCTATGATAATGAAAAAAGCGAAATTATAGATTATGAGCATGTCCCTGATTTAGAAATTACTAAGAAAGAAGCGACAATGCAAAATTTGCTGAAATTAATTGATAAAAATTTTTCTCCGATAGGATATGAAGCAGGATTGGGACGTCTTCTTTTATTTCATGCGAATAAACATACTGAAATATTATAACAATAAAACGTTTATGTTAAATTAATAAAGAGTAATACAATGTGTTTAATATCAATAATAATGCCTTTAGGCAATAATGAGAAGTACATATATGATGCTATCAAGAGTGTACTCAATCAATCTTTTGTAGATTTTGAATTGATTATACTAAATTTTGAATCGATCGATAACGCATTATCCATTGCCGGGCCTTTTAAAGATAAACGTATTTGTATCGTTAAAGAACCGATGGATTACGTTCATTCATTGAATGTAGGGATAGAAAAATCTTCAGGGAAATATATATCTCTCATGTACGCCGATGATATCATGCATGTTGACCGATTAAAAATACAATATGCCACAATGGAAGCAGAACCAACGATTACTGTATGTAGTACAAGGATGAAGCAAATGAGCGACACAATAGTATCAGGAAGTATAACTAATATACCCTGTGGATGGATAGACAATCCATTGTTGTCGTTTTTGCGAGGAAATCGGATTTTTCATTTTACAGCAATGATTCGGAAGAATTTCTTAATAGAACATGATTTGCATTACGAAAATTGTTGTCCTGTAGAAGATTTTAAACTTTGGGTCGAAATAGCAAAAAACGAGGGACAATTCTATATTGATAGTCAATTCTTGCATTATCATCGTATCTCCGATTCGGAAGTAAACAAGCAAAAAGATGAAAGACAGAAACAGGCAACCGATCAAATAATAAATGAAATCCTTGAATACTTAGCAGATATGTACAAAGAGATTCATCCTGAATTACAATCAATGTTAACAGGATTTAAAGAATTGCAACACAAAGAATTGATAAAAAAACAAGATATGGCAATATTTTTTTATAATTTGTTCAAAAAAATATATGATACCACTCGATTTTCAAACCTGTCCAACCTTTCAATTAAAAAGTTTGATCATTTTATTAATCATTGATTATAAGTATTTAGATATAGAAATTTAGGTTAATTCTTTTTTGAGCGGAAATAAATTATATGCCATTTTTTGTTTAACTTTGCAAGGATTTAAGGTAAAATAAAAAAAATTATGCCCGATTTACATGAAATGCATTTACACACAAAAGAGGAATTGATGCCTCATTTGTTTTTTGAAAATATTTCTTCTATTCCTACACCACCGAGTGAAGATGAAGAAATATCCGAATTGCAAATGAAAATATTCAAGTCTTTTTCAAAGATAATGAACGGGAGTGTTTATGTGATTGATTTCCACAAACAATGTTTTCATTTCGTTTCCGACCACGAGCTCTTTTTGTCCGAATATTCTCTTGATGATGCTCTGAAAATGGGTTACGATTTTTTCTCGAAGATTGTCTATCCTGAGGATTTACAATTGTTCATTGGTATTCACCGCGCTGTTTTACAATATTTATCCGAACCTGACAGCAACCCGCAGGAAATTGATTACTTTGCGTTTAATGTCAGATTGCTTAATCATGGATTGCCTTTGATGGTTTATCACAAAATTTCTCTCATCTTTATAAATGATTGTGCGAGGATGGCCGTTTGTCATCTATCCGGTTCTGTGATACACAAATCCGGGAATTTGGGAATTTACAGTAAAGACAAAAAAAAGTATAGTTCCTATTCCTTTGAGAAGCATCAGTGGCAAGAAAAAAAATTAATTAACCTTACAAACAGAGAAAAAGAGATTCTGAAATTAGCCAAGCAAGGAAAAAGTAATAAGGAAATATCCGACATCCTTTGTGTATCTGAAAAGACAATCTGGAATACAGAAACGATGCTGTACCGAAAATTGGGCGTTCATTCTATGCTTGAGGCTGTTATTTTTGCGACAAATCATGGAATGGTATTTGTAGAATCTTGAAAATAAAGTTGATATAAAATTGGGAGGAATTACCTATTGCAAAGCCTTTTATAAGGCATTATCTTTGTAGCATTATTCACATTAAAACTTATAAGAAAATGAGAAAATTAACAAAAAAGAGTTTAGATGAACTGGCAAAAACAATGTCAATGATTGATGAATCCGAACAGGATACTTATTGGGGTAAATATTATAATGACTGTTTTTGGCGGTGTGTTGCATGGTTAGAAAGTGGAGGTACATCTTTCTCGGAATCAGCAGCGGAATCTTATGCATTGAATTATTTCAATAGTGCTTATTCGAATTCTCTCGTTACAAATGCTGTTTTAGAAGAAATGGGGGCTGGAATGAGTATATCGGATATACAAAATTATATCACTTCCCGCGTAATTTCTGGTAATTATTCAATATTAAGTCAATATATAGGCTATTTTAATACCAATAATATAAGTAATTATGAGTCTACTGGTAATGATCACGCCGTTATTGTACTTGGTAAAAATACGGATAATTCCCTTAATATTTTTGATCCTCAGGGTAATTTTTATACGACTATTACAGCAAGTCAAACAATTTATGTAACTCGTGCGGCGTTTTAAGTATAAACTATGAGAAAACGATGTTTTTTTACTTTTATTATCGCTCTTTTGACCACAATTAGAGCATTGGCGCAATCAGCTTTCAGTGGTGGTGCCGGTACAGTTGACAATCCGTTCCTGATTTCAAATCAGGCTGATTTAGAATTGCTTGCAAATGATGTGAACAGCAGAGCAAATAACTACTCCGGCAAATATTTAAAACTTACACAGGATGTTCAACTCTCTGACGGCACAAATTGGCAACCCATAGGAGGGGATAGTTGTGTTTTCTCCGGTATTTTCGATGGCAATGGGCATAAGATTACTAATCTCTTTATTAGTCGTCCGACCACAAACAATATCGGCTTCTTCGGAATTGTTTCCGGAAAAGGTACTACTATTCAAAATATCGGAATAGAGATCGCCCCCGGAGGTGTAAACGGCAATCAGTTTGTCGGGGGCTTAGCAGGTAGCAACTTAGGTACAATAAGCAATTGTTACACTAAGGGCGATGTTGAGGGAGATGAGATGGTCGGGGGCTTGGTTGGATATAATATATTTATTAGGAATTGTTATGCATCAAGTAATGTTGAGGGTAACAAAAGTGTCGGCGGCTTGGTAGGGATTAACTTTGTCTATATAAACAATTGCTTTGCCTCCGGTAATGTTGAGGGTAAAGATCATGTCGGTGGCTTAGTTGGGACGAGTGTCATAGGAACAACTAATAATTGCTACTATAGCAGTAACAACGCCAAAGGTATCGGCTTTTCCCGAAGTGATTTCGAGGAGACAAACACTGTTGACACTACTGTTATTCCTGTCAGCCTCGCCAAAATGGTTACAGAAGGTCTTAGTGTCATGAAAAATCTAACAAAAGATGTCGGCAATGACCAATGGAACAACGGGAATGACAATTACCTACCTGCCCCAAAACCGTTCAAAAACGCAAGTAAGATTGATATTGTCAATGATTTCTATTGAACTAAATTTCTTCTATCCAAAAATAGCATTCATATCTAACCTTCGGAATTGATAATTAGGGTCTGCTGTTAAACTCAAGCCCCAATCGCGACCCAAATTTGCTTGGGCCGGGCTATATTCCACCGCAATTCTGCGAGAAAAAAATATAGACCTCTGAGCGCGGTTTGTGTTTTGAGACCAAGGTATGCTGAAAAACTCAACACCCACTTTTGAATAAGGCACGGGAATGCCCCCTCCGCCAACTTGACGAGGTTGAGCACCAGGATGATGCCGGCAATCCATGATTCGCTTGTATCTTTTAATCGGGCTTTGATGCGGTTTAGACCATAACCGGTTTTTGCCTGGCCAAATTTACCTTCTATTGGATTACGCTCCCCCGGACTTACGTGAATCGACACCGCCGATGGCCTTCCAAGTGGCTTGCCTTTTAAGACAATGCCCTTCCCTTTTAGCATCTTGCGATTGTCTCGTGTACAATAAATCCGGTCAGCCAACACCTCTCGCGGATAGAAACCAAATCGTTTTCTGTATTGTTCCACGTAGTTTTCCATGTGACTGCCTTCATTGAAGGCATCCCAGCCCAATTCATCCAAAAAACTAATGCCGTCTATCACGGACAGGTGTATCTTGGAGCCAAATTCCACTTTGGCTTGCGCTTTGCCTCTCACCAGGGGGCGTACATGCGGTTGATGAATACTCACTATCTTGTCTTCTATCGTGTGTATGTGTTTCTTAAACATCTCCATCTTGCGGGCAAGCTGTGGCATCAAAGAGGACACGTCCTTTTTCTTGACCGGATTCCATTTGCGTTTTCAGTGATACTATCTTTTCATTGATGCCATTCTAGGTCTCCAATCCCAAACGTTTCCGAAACTCCACAAACAAGGAGGCATCAAACGGCGGGTCGTTGCTGAAACTCGGATAGCCAAGAAAATACTGCATGTAGATGTTTTCCGATATTTGATCTACCGTTTCCCTGTCGTCCAGGTGGCACAGATATTTGATGATTAACGAGCCTAAAACAATGCGTGGATTTAAGCCCGGACGACCGGTACGACTTATCCCTACTTGCTGATGATAAAGATTACATATTTCATCCCATGGTATCAAGTGTGCCAAAACTACCCAGCGATTTTGTGGATTCAGCGATTGATCGAATGGACTCTCAAAGCCCGACAAAACCAACTAATTCGGACTTTCATAATGCGGTACTGCATCCTTTTTGCGGGTATTTGCCATTTTTCTTTGCTTTTAATTCTACAAATATACACATAATTCTTTATTATTCTTATACTTACCATTTTTTTAGCAGACCCTATTTAAAATCCGACTACGCTGCCACCTTCGCGCTTTTTTCTTGCAAAGTTAGCAAGGTTTCTTCTGGTTCAAATATAATTGGGGTGATTTCTGATAAATAATCGTTACCTTTGTACTCGCAAAAATACAATTATTATATGAACAATTATTCGGAAATCGCCTACCTTTTCGATTTGGACGGCGTAATTATCGACACGGAGCCGCAGTATGACAAATTTTGGAGTAAAGCCGGAAAAGACTATAACTCCGGCGTTGAAAATCTCGAAAAAGTGATTAAGGGCACGACGCTTCCCCATATCATTGCCCGTTACTTCTCTCATTTATCGGAAGAAAAGCAAAAAGAACTGGAAGCCGCCAATCATGCTTTTGATTTGCAGTTGGATACGATAACGATTCCCGGCGCTTTGGAATTTTTGATCGAATCGAAAAAAGCCGGCATAAAAACCGGATTAGTAACCAGTTCGGATAATGCAAAATTGGAAGCGATTTTCCGGAAGCTGCCTATTAGACAATATTTTGATACCGTTGTTTCAGCCGACCGGATTACAAGCGGAAAACCTAATCCGATGTGTTATCTGCTGGCGGCGAAAGACTTGAACGTTTCGCCCGAAAATTGTTACGTGTTCGAAGATTCGTTCAGCGGCATCGCTTCGGGAAATGCAGCCGGCATGAAAGTAGTCGGATTATCAACAACCAATCCGGCGGAAACCATTCGCGATAAAGTTTGGAAAGAGATACCGGATTTTGTAGGATTCTCGTTGTAGTTTTTTTTTTCTCCCATAATTTTTTAGCAAAGGTATAGGAAATTCAGGACAAGTCATCTTTTATGACATTTTACTTAGAGATTAACTCTATTCTTTTATTAGAGCAAATATCAATAAAATCTTCTACATTGAATGTTATAAGGGCATTAATGTTAAGGTCAATATCATCAAGCATTAATCTGATTGTCATATCTACTAAACTTAGAGGTCTTGTCGTATTTGACAAAACAGAGGAAAGCGCTTTCACTTTATAAGGCTCATCTGAAACAAGAACTGTGGATTCCCTTTTTAGTAAGTCGTTAAAAGTTGTTAACCACTCTTTTCTTTTAACAAATCGAGTATTCAACGTTTCGTATATAATTGGATAGGGTAGTATTATGTTTCCAAATTCCAAATATTCTTGCATGTGCTGAACCTTATTGTAATGTTCATCATATTTATCAAACATACTATACCAAAAACAACTATCAATAAGAATGTTGGTCATGCATCAATTGTATTATCTGGTTTTGTTCCGAAACCTTCCCATGGATTTGCTTTTCGTTTGCCCACAATGAAAGTGCCAATAGTATTCCCCTTTTCTATGGACTTTCTGACAATATAAATCCTGTTTGAAGGAGTAAACTTAATATTTTTCGACAAATCTTGCTTTAAAGAATTAGCAAATTCTTTGTCTGTATGGATTGAATCGGCATATTTATATTTAAAATATGCAATGTTATTTCCACACTCAATTGCTTCATGGTCATCAAACCAAGAATATAAACCCCTAAAATCGCCCCCCACACCTAAATCGTAGGTCATCCAAATTGATACTTCGTTCATAATTTATATTTTAAATTTAAAATCTGTCTGCAAAAATACTCATTTTATTTTAATGCTAATGGGTGGGGAGATGATTTCTTATTGATGCTCTTTCCTCAGCAAATCATTCACCGTCTTCACCGGATTAAACGTCTCAACCGGAACTTCCACAAACACCGTGTTCCAATCGGACATGGCGCCATTCCATAATCCCGGTAATTCTAAGGCTTTTAGCTCTTTCCCGTTCTTCGATTTCAGGGAAATGAAGCCGGTATTTTTGTCCACATACCGGAGTAAGTCGAATTTTTCAGCTTTGTAGTTTTTCAAAGCGCAAACCAAATCAACCGGATTGAAATGGGTACCTTGTTCGAACAAACGTTTCTTTTCCGGATCTTTCAAATCAATTTGAGAACTTTCCAGAATTTGTGGTGAAACAGTGTCGTCGGCATTTACCGCAAGGAAGGGTCCTCCGCCCGGTTCGCCCTGATTCCTGACCATTCCGCAAACCCGCAAAGGCCGGTTCAACTTGGATTTGATATACAAAACCAGTTCTACGTCTTCCAGCATTTTGGTTTCCGGATTTTTTATACAAAGCTCATCCTGAAGGAAATGCACCATTTCCATCAATTGTTCGTGTTCGTATTTTCCCGAATCGATCAAATGCAGATATTCGAAAATCTTTTGTTGGTAATCAACCAAAACGCCGGCCAGCAATTGCTTATATAGAATCGTCACCGGTTTGAACGAATCCGGCACTACATTATCCACATTTTTTATAAAAACCACATCAGCGAAAATATCGTTCAAGTTTTCAATCAGAGCGCCGTGACCTCCCGGGCGGAAAAGCAACTGTTCCTTATCGCGGAAAGGCTGGTTTTCGGAATCCGCAGCAATTGTGTCGGTTGACGATTTTTGTTCGCTGAAATCAATTTGATAATTCACTCCGAATCGTTCGGCATACAAAGGCGATTTTTGTGAGGCTAAATTTTGGAATAACTCCCTGTGTTCGGGCGAAACCGTGAAGTGAATGGCTACCTCTCCGGCTTCGTTACATGTGTACAATGCACCTTCAACCAAATGTTCTTCCATCGCTGTACGCGGGCCGTCCGGATAATTGTGAAACAAAATCAAGCCTTTGGGTAATTGACCGTAATTCAAACCTTTATTCGTCAACAAAATTTCAATGATTTTCTTCCGATCGTCGTTTTTTTCGCCAACGGATTCCAAGGAATCGTAAAAAGCGAATTTGGATATTCCTTCAAAAAACTTTTTCAGGAAAGGACTTTCCGGTTCGGAACTTTTGGAATCGAGAAATTCAAACAAGTCTTTGAACATCCGGCTGGCTGCTCCCGATGCCGGTACGAATTTTACGATTTTTTTATTCGCTTTTAAATAGGAAGACCATTTGTCCAAGAAAAAATCCTGTTCATTTTCAGGAATATACTTAATTCCTTTTTCAATAGAAGCCGAAGCATGAATGGATAAATACGGAAAACCTTTTTTGAAATACGCCAATTGCTCTTCTATCTGAGCGATTGATATGCCTTTCGCATTTAATTGCTGTATATCAATTTGTGTAAACATGGGAATAAACTTTTTTAATGTGTTTTGGCAAAAGTACGCAAATTAAAAATAAAATCCTAACTTTGCAGTCAGTTTATGTGCAAAAAGAATGAATGAAACTGTGTTGAAAAAAGAACATAGCGCTTTTCCAGACATTTACCGCAAGTTGTTACGCAGTGTAGGTGATTCTGTTTCGCCGGAAGATATAAAAAAAGCCAAAGAGCATATTCTGGCGGCAGCAAATTCGGGCGCTTATGTCAATGATGTTTACGGATTAAGTCCTTTGTATCGTAATCTTCAAACCGCTTTGATTATTTCGGAAGAAATCGGTTTGAAAGGTACGGTAATTGTTGCTGTTGCGCTTTCTCAATCGGTTGTACAGGGCTATTATACAGTCGAATACATCAGAAATACATTCGGCAGGGACGTGGGCGGGATTATTCACGGTTTGATAAGAATCCGGGAATTGTATGCTAAAAACGCCGCTATTGAAACGGAAAATTTCCACAAATTGTTGCTGTCTTTTGCCGAAGATGTCCGGGTTATTTTAATTATGATTGCCGACCGTTTGTACTTGATGCGAACAGCTAAATCATTGTCCGAAGAACATTTATTGGAAATATCGGCCGAAGCGTCTTATTTATATGCCCCTATTTCCCACCGTTTGGGTTTGTACAAAATCAAATCGGAATTGGAAGATTTGTCCGTGAAATTTCAGGACAGGGAAATGTACGATTTTATTGCACGGAAAATCAACGAAACGAAACGTTCGAGAGACGAATACATTGCCGAGTTTATTGCGCCTATCAAGTTTAAACTGAAAGAATTACATCTGAATTTCGACATCAAGGGACGCACTAAATCAATTCATTCCATTCGCAGTAAATTGCTGAAACAAAAAATCGAGTTTGAAAACATTTACGATTTGTTTGCGATTCGGGTTGTTCTTGATACGCCGGTAGAAAAGGAAAAAGCGGAATGTTGGCAAGTCTATTCGGTGATTACCGATATGTACCAGCCCAATCCCAAGCGCTTGAAAGACTGGTTGTCCATTCCCAAAAGCAACGGTTATGAATCCCTGCACACCACGGTAATGGGTCCGCACGGCAAATGGGTGGAAGTACAAATCCGCAGTAAACGGATGGACGAAATAGCGGAAAGAGGTTTAGCCGCTCACTGGAAATACAAGGGTATCAAGGGCGAAAGCGGATTGGATGAATGGATGAACAACGTGCGCGAAGTGCTCGAACACAAAGAATCGGCGCCGAACGATATGATTCATGATTTCAAAATGGATTTGTACGACGATGAGATTTTTGTGTTCACTCCGAAAGGCGAT
>BNTV01000074.1 GCA_025996865.1 Bacteroidia bacterium | reverse complement strand
CTCTCCCTTGTTAATTGCCAACTCTTTAATGTCTAAAACCGTTTGCTTATTATATATTTTTGTCAGATTTTTAATTTCGAGTTCCATAAACTTAGTTCTTATTGTATTCTGAAAATTTCCATTTTTTCGTATTTATTGGCAGAAAAACATTTATACAGGTAATTAAACCATATATTGCGGTACAAGATAGAAATTACGCCAACAAATAACATGAAGTATATACTGATTTCTCTTGAAAACAAACAATAAACAGCATAAGCCAATGCGAGAAAAACAGCATAAATCAATAAGTTTGACAATGATTGTGTAGTTGGTGGGGGAGTTATCATTTTAGATTGAGCGCCAAACAAATCTATTTTGGTATTTACAAATAAAATTCCACAGAAAGAAACTAAAGTAATTGTTCCCGAACAATAGCAAAAAATAGCTAATAATTCTATAACCGCCTCCCAATTCATGGGTACAATAAAAAAGAAAGTTCCCAATAGAATTACAGAAAAAAACAAGTAAAAAAGATATTTTGCCTGTAAAATTAACCTGAAACGGGGGAGAATCATCAAGTGGTCAAAAAAAACAGCTTCGGCAGAAAATAGAAATTGATTAAGTCCAAGAGATAATATTAAAAAAATGACAGAAATCAAAAATAGTCTCATACCGTAAGATTCAATTTTAGAATGATGAAGCAGATATATGTATAAGCCGGATAAGACTACGGATAGTAACATTTGGTATCTTAATCTCGGAGAACGCAGTGTCATCTTTACATTTAGCAATAAATAGTTGGCTATAGCGCTTTTCAATTCTATTTTTGTTCTAAAAAACAATTTTGTCTTGGAAGAATATGTTCTATTTTCTTTGAACCGGTTTACCAACAAACTGATTGAAAGTTGGACAAGATATAAAAAAAGGAATAATGTAATCGTTATAACTAATCCCAAAACCGGATAAATTCTGCCGGACAAAAAAGGGAAGAAAATAATCAATAAATAAAAATTCCAAACACTGTATAGTTCCCTAATGATTAGATAATAATTTATGCTACTCTTGCTTTCCGGGAAACGAAAGAATGATTTGAATTGAAAATGAGGCTTTTTGAATAGATATTTTACCAACAGGTCAATCACAAATCCACATATAGAGAAAAGGGCAAATAAAATCAACGGTTGAGTTAATTTATTCCCAAAGTATGCTTCCATAAAAGAACCTGTTACATAAAGCAAATAGAGTAAAGAGAGTGTCCATAGCCCTATCAACAAACGAAACACAATTGTTTGTTCCAATAAAGGGGAACGGAAAAATGATTTCCATTGTAGCAAAGCTAAATCATAAATATGCATATACTAAAAATGATACAGAACCTCAAGAACAATTACATATGTTCTTGAGGCTTTTTCTAAATTTAATTATCTACCATAACCGAATCATCCTCTACCAAAACCAAAAGGCAGGCCACATAAGCACCTACCCCCATCAATCCAAAACCAGCTATCGCCCCACCAATGGCACAACCTATATGTTGTTCCACTGTCCATTTCCAACCATCCGATCTGTAGCCTCCATTGATGACTTCCATTTGCACAAAATCCATTTTTTTCATGACAAAAATAATTAAAAAAGTTAATATTACAATATTTTTTTGAAAAACTTTACACTTGCAAGTGATTTTGTCTTTCATTGGCAAAAAGAAGAGCAATATCAATAATTATACAAAAATTACCGCTTGTATCGCAAAAGTAAAGATTGTTTTTAACATCGGGATGAGATTTTTGTGACAAAAATGAGACAAATGAAATGGAAGCATTACGAACTTTTGTATGAATCAATTTCGACTGCGTTTTATCGTGTGTTTTTATGTTAACGAAATTTTAACCTAAAAATAACATACCGTTCACATTAATTTCAAAAATTTGTTTTTACTTTTGCCATCGAAGTGGCAAACTGAAAATTATCAAACGATTAATCAAAACGGGTTTTGTATGGAAAAGGTAAATCCAAAACTTAAAAACAGAGAATGGGGAACTTTCATTAATTTTCTAACTGATTTCGCATTCAAGAAGATTTTTGAAAACGAAAAGTTGTTGATTGATTTTCTGAATGAAGTGTTAGAAGAAGAATGCAAAGTTATCAGTTTAGATTATTTGAAGTCGGAACAGTTGGGAATGACGGAAGAAGACCGCAAAGCGGTGTATGATATTTATTGCAGGAATGAACGGGACGAGTGTTTTATTATTGAAATGCAGGTTGTTTATCAAAAGCATTACCTCGACAGGATGCTGTTCTATTCAACTTTCCCGATTCAAAAATATGCAATAAAAGGGAAATGGGACTTTGAGTTAAAGCCGCTTTATTGTATTTCGATTGTGAATTTTGAGATATTCGACAAAGAAGGATATTTGAATCATGTCGATTTTATCTGGAGGGAAGCGATGGAAAAAGCAACAGGGAAAGTGAACTTTATCTTTATCGAGTTGCCGAAGTTCAAGAAAACGCTGAGGCAGTCAGAGACAAGGTTGGATAGTTGGATTTATTGTATCAAGCATCTTGGGGATTTAAAAGAACAGCCGGCAAGATTGCGTGATGAAATATTTGATGAATTATTTAAGACAGCAAGAATAAACAAATTAAAAGAAAAAGAAATGGGAGAGTATAGAAAAAGCGTAACCGAATATGAGGACGTAAAGATTTGTATGCGAGATTTCGGTGAATTGAATATGGAAAAAGGGTTGGAAAAAGGCTTAGAAAAAGGCATGTTGGCAAAAACAAAAGAATTTACTAAAAAGTGTTTAAAAATGGGTTTTTCTGTGAACATCATTTCGGAACTAACCGACCTTACTCCCGAGCAAATCAACCAAATGCGGTGAATATTACACTTTCACCGACCGGCATTTTTCAATTCGCTGCAACAAAGTAGGATGCGAATAATACCAAAACACCACGAGCGGATGAGGATTCAAATTGGATAAAGCTTTCACTGAAATCTTTATCAATGCGGAAATCAATGCATCACCTAAACCAAATTGCGCTGCAAAACTATCGGCTTCATATTCGTTTTTACGCGAAATATAGTTCATCGCTAAACCCAACATTTCCGAAATCGGAGTGACAAGCAAGGCAAAACCGATTAGTCCCAAATGAAAAGAAGCGGTTTCTCCACCCAAGGCTTCCGCTAACTGTAAGTTATTCAAAAACAACGATAAAATATAAAAAGTAATCCCCATCGTCAAAATGGAAATAATCATGGATTGATAAACATGTTTCTTTTTATAGTGCCCGATTTCATGCGCCAATACAGCAACAATTTCCTCTGTTTCAAGTTCTTTCATCAAAGTATCGAACAATACAACCCGCTTTTTCTTGCCAAATCCCGTAAAATAAGCATTGGCTTTCGTACTACGTTTGGAACCGTCCATCACGTAAATATTTTTCAAACCGAATCCGGCTTTTTCGGCAAAAGACTCGATGGAAGTCCGCAATTCTCCTTCTTCCAGAGGTGTTTGCTTATTGAACAACGGCACAATCCATTCCGAATAAAAGAAAGTTATCAGCAAAGAAAAACCCGAAACGACCAACCATGCCAAAAGCCAAAACCATTTACCCGTGTACTGGTAAATATACAAAACAGCCGACAACAGTATCCCGCCGATAACTGCACTCAACAAAATCTGCTTGATAAAATCAGAAACAAATAACTTGGGCGTCAATTTATTAAATCCGAACCGCTCTTCTATCTTGAAAACGATGTACCAATCAAAAGGCAAGTCTATGACTTGACCAATAATAAACAGGATTCCGAAAAATAAAAGCGGCAACAATAAAAAATGAACCGTATATTCCCGAAGCACATCATCCGTCCAACCAAACAAGCCAAACAACAAAACGACTAATACAACCACAAACGAAAACCCACCCGAAATCAAACCGAAACGGCTGTTGGTTTTTTGGTAAGCTTGTTGCTGCGCATATTCTCCGGGATTGTAAATACCTTCCAAGTCTTTGGGTATGTGCGGACTCATGCGTTTTCTGTTCAAATAAGACATGATTTGCTCCCACGCAAAATTGAGAACGAAAACAGCTATAATTATATAGAAATAAACATTATGCATATATCGTTTAAAAGTTGCACAAATTTCGGAAATAATTTCGGAATACGCAAATGTCTTATTATCTTTGTATTCGAAAAACAGGCCGGCTAATTACAAATAAATGAAGATTTTTAAACGCAGTGTTTGGGGTGTTTTTATTTTTATGGCAGTATTTTACGTGCTGCCTGTCAGCCTTTTGCAAATACCTTACCTGCAGAAGAAAATTTCTCACAAAATAGCCGCCGATTTAACCGATAAGTTTCAGACCGAAGTCCGCATCGGCCAAATCGAAGTGGGATTTCTCAATAAAATCATTCTGAAAGACGTCTATCTCGAAGACCGTTCCCAAGATACGCTCCTCGAAGCCAAGCGGTTGATGGCTGATTTTGATATCTTGCCTTTGTTCAAAAAAAAATGGCGCATCCATTCCATACAATTCTACACATTTCAATTTAATCTGAGTAAAGAAACCCCCGATTCGCCGTTGAATATTCAATATATTCTGGATATTTTCACAAATCCGGATTCAACAAAAACCAACAATCCCATTGATTTACAAATAGAAAGCATCAATCTGCGCACCGGAAGTTTTTCTTACTGCGAAAAAGACGCACTCGAAACGCCCGGAAAATTCAACCCCAAATCATTTCAATTAAACGATATCGCTTCTAAAATCAAGGTTCGGGATTTCAAAAGCGACAAAACGTTGGATGTCATTGTAAAACAGCTGAGTTTCAAAGAGAAAAACGGATTCAAGATAAAACAATTGGCTTTCGACTTAAAAGCCGACAAAGAAAAAGCCATAATGAGTCGGTTGTCGATGAAATTAGAAAATACTTCTCTGACAATCAAAGATATAGAAGCTAATTACAGCGAAAAACCGGAATTCAAAAAAACAGCCCTTCAGTTGAAAATTGATAATTCCGACATTTATTTGAAAGATTTCAGTACATTCGTTCCCGCCTTATCGCAGTTTGACGACAAGATAAACATAGACGGAGATTTTTCGGGAACACTGGATAATCTGAACATCCAAAATCTCTGTTTCAGGTATTACAATCAATTGATGATTAAGACAAACGCCCGGATAAAAAATCTTTTCGATTCCAATCCTGAAGCCATTTTTATCGACGGACAAATCAACGACTCATTTTTTTCCCCAATAGCTATCGCGCGAATTGTGAACAATTTCAGCAAAAATCCGCTTGAATTACCGAAGACAATCCGGCAGATGAAAAGCCTGAATTTTCAAGGAAAAATAACCGGTAATCCGAACAACTTATCTGCCAACGGTACACTCGACAGCGAAATCGGCACACTTGTCACCCATATCATACGCGTCGCAGAAAACCAAAACGGCGCTACTTTCAAAGGAGAAATTGCTTCCCCGAAACTGAACCTGGCTACTTTGACCGGCAGTAACGATTACGGCCAAACGATTTTTAACATCGGATTCAATGTCAAACAACAAGCAGATAAAAAATTCGCAGGTTCGATTGACGGCCACGTTGAGAAATTTGAATACAAAAGACACTCTTATAATAATTTAAGCCTGAAAGGTGATTTCACTCCCGAAAGTTTCAACGGACTTTTGGATTTGGACAGCCCGGAAGGGAAAATTTCGGCCAAAGGCCTTTTCCTGTTCCAAGGTGCAAATTCCGAATTTGAGTTTACGACAAAAATAACTGATTTACAGTTGGATAAACTGAATTTAACCCACAAATACAAAAACGTTTCACTTTCTTTCGAAGCCGATGCCGATTTAACCGGAAATAATCCCGACAATCTGTTGGGAATCATTACATTAAACAATATCCATTTCGAAACGGCCAAGGGAAGTTACGACTTGGATAAATTAACCGTTACGTCCATTCCGTCCGGAAACGAAAAGACTTTGACCATTCAGTCGGAACTCCTTCACGGCGAAATCTGCGGGATTTATTCGTTCAGCACCTTCGTTCCGGAAATAAAAAAGACCTTGGCTTTGTATCTTCCTTCTCTGTTTGAAGACAATAAAAAAACTTTCGACCGGAGAGAAAATATTTTTTCCTTCGATTTAACGGTTGAAGACATGACCCATTTTTCCCGTATCCTCGAATTGCCTTTCTCTTTTCGGGAACAAACCTTGATTACCGGTCAATACAACAGTGTTTACAATAAATTCAATCTGGATGCCGATATTCACAATGCAAAATTCGGAGGCTCGACCTTTGAAAATATGAAAATCACACTGAATAATCCGAATGAGAAAGCATCACTGAAACTGTCGGGAAACAGCCTGCAAAAAAACGACTATCCTTTGCGATTCGCCGCTAATCTCAATGCAGCTGCCAATCAAATAAATACCAACTTCAACTGGGGAAATGTATCGGAAAAATACAGGGGAGATTTGAATTTAAACGTTTTATTTTCAAGGGAAAAAGAGAAATCACCGCTTTACACCCAAATCAATATCAAACAATCGGATTTGGTTTTCAACGATTCGATATGGACACTTTATCCCACCGAAATTGCAGCAGATTCTTCGAGAATTAAAATCAATCATTTGTTGGCAGCGCACAACGACCAATTTCTTAAAATAGACGGAGCGATTTCACACAGTCCCGAAGAAAAACTGCTCGTCGAATTAAACAAAGTCGATTTGGAATATATTTTTAACTCTTTAAATATTAAAGCATTGGAATTTGGAGGGATTGCTACCGGATTCGTTAATGTCCAAGACGTGTATAAAACCCGAAAATTATCCACTCAATTGGACGTGAAAAATTTTGCCTTTAACAATGTTATTTTCGGCGATTTGGATTTGACCGGCAAATGGGACGACGAGAACCAAGGCGTTCTGATGAATGGTTTTGTTTGGAAAAACGACTCAACCCATGTCGGTATCAACGGAATCATTTATCCCGTAAAGGAATATATATCCATTGATTTTAACGCAACGAATATGGATGCCCGTTTCCTTCGGAAATATCTGGATAAAGTAGTTCAAAATTTAACCGGAAATATGACCGGGCACATGCGCCTTTTCGGAGATCTGAACAATCCGACTGTCGAAGGCACGGCTTATGCTAAAGATTGCAGTTTCGGCATCGAATTTCTCAACACCTATTATACTTTCAGCGACACAATCAGGTGTTATCCCGACGAAATACGAGCCGAAAACATACATCTTTTCGACGAAAAAGGGCAGTCGGCTTTAGCAAACGGTTATGTTAAACATCATCTTTTCGATGATTTTAAATTCTCGGCGAATGTATCTTTCAATAACTTATTGATATTCAATGCCGGTAAAGCGAATAATCCGATGTTTTACGGAACAGCTTACGGTACCGGAACCGCCAGTCTGTCGGGAACGGAAGATTTGGTGAACATAGATGTCACCATGCAAAACACCGAAAACACAAAAATGACAATGAATTTTATGGAAGAACCGGATGTTATTGATTATGATTTCATCCGTTTTGCCCAGCCTAAAAAAGACGCGATTCCGGCAAAAACCACCAACCGTTCGCTTGCATTAACAAACAAACCTTCCAATTCAAATTCAGGAACGGAAATCCGTCTCAACTTTATGTTGGACGCCACTCCGCAAGCTACGATTGAAATGATTCTGGATCCTGTATCAGGTGATAAAATAAGCGGTTACGGAACCGGGAATATGCAAATTCAATACGGGACAAAAACACCGTTGAAAGTATTGGGCAATTATACCATCGAAAGAGGAAAGTATAATTTTAGTCTCCAACAAGTGATTTATCGTAATTTCGATATCCAGGAAGGAAGTACCGTCGCTTTCCGCGGCGACCCTTATGCCGCAGACCTGAACGTGAAAGCGAATTACCGGCTTTCCGCCAATTTAGGCGACTTGCATCAGCAATTGATTGAAAACCAACAAAGAAGCAACACTACGGTCAACTGTATTCTCCAATTGACGGGACAACTGCAACATCCGGCCATCTCTTTCGATTTGGATCTTCCCAATTCGACACCCGAATTGAACCGGCAAGTCAAAAGTTACATCCGCACCGAAGACATGATGAACCGGCAGATTTTTTACCTGCTGGTACTGAACAGTTTCTACACTTCACCCGAATATGGCGGGAACAATACGAGAAACAGAAACGACATGTCACTGCTTACTTCAACTTTATCCACACAGCTTTCTAATATTCTGGACGCCTTTACCGATAAAATCCAATTGGTCGGCACCAAGTTTCATCAATCGAACGAAGGATCCGGAAACAGTACCGAAATGGAACTCTTGTTGTCCAGCCAACTATTAGATAACCGATTGATTATTAACGGAAATTTCGGTTATAGAGATAATCCCTATTTGGACGGAACTCCGGGCAATATCCATTGGATAGGCGATTTCGACCTTGAATACAAACTGACAAAAAAAGGGGATATTCGCCTGAAATTTTTCAATCACTACAATTATCGTAATTACTATAATTTAACTCCTGAAATGACTCAGGGATTGGGCATTCTTTTCCGGAAAGATTTCAACCGCTTATCCGATTTTCCGGAAAAGAAAAATAATCCGCCTTCTTTCGATACAACAACTGTAAATTCAAAATAAAAACAATACAATACAATGAAAAGTTATACCTCCCTTTTATTGACAGCGCTGTTATTCATACCTGCTTGCCAGGCAAAAAAAGAGTCGCCGGATGCCCTGATAAATTCGTCCGACGACAGTATGTATTTATTGGTTGGTTCCTATTCAAAAGGAGAGACACCCGGTATTTCCGTTTATGATTTTAATCTGCAAAACGCCGATTTCAAACCGGTTAGCGAAGTAAAAAACGTTCAGAATCCTTCCTATCTGGCTGTATCGCCCGATAAAAAAATGGTTTATTCGGTCAATGAAAACAGCCAAGGCGCCGTAAGCTCATTCCGGTTTGACAAATCGACGGGAACATTGAGTTTTGTCAATTCGCAAGCCACGGAAGGCGCCGACCCTTGTTACATCAACATTGACGACAAACAAAATTTTCTTCTGACAGCCAATTACTCAGACGGAAATCTCTCTGTTTTTCCATTATCGGATAGCGGCAAAATCCTGCCGCTTTCTCAGAAAATCGACTTCAATGACAAAAATGACCGGCGAGCTTCCCATGCACACACGGTTGTATTTTCGCCCGACTATGCATCCGTTTTTGCAACGGACTTAGGCAAAGACCAAATCACCCGGTTCAAAATTAATTTGACTGATATTAACAAACTATTTTTGGAAAAAGAAGTAGGTACCATTACTTTGGAAAAAGGTTCGGGACCTCGCCATATCGACTTCCATCCGATAAAAAAATTTGCCTATTGCATCAATGAATTATCAGGAAAAGTAACTGTTTTTCAATACGATGCTGGAAAACTTACCCCCATTCAGTACATTGCTTCCGATACAACAACCGTCAGTGAGAAAAAAGGAAGCGCCGATATTCATGTAAGTCCCGGCGGAAAATTCCTGTACACCTCCAACCGTCTTCAAAATGACGGAATCGCCATATTTAGCATTGACTCGAATAGCGGATTGTTAACCACAGTCGGCTACCAAAAAACGGGAATTCATCCGCGAAACTTTATTATTTCTCCCAACGGCAAATATTTATTGTGCGCCAATCGCGACAGCAATAACATTCAAATCTTCTCTATTGATCAACAAACAGGTTTATTAACCGGCACCGGAAAAGAAATTCAGCTTCGTCAGCCGGTTTGTTTGAAGTGGGTTCCGAAATAATTAGGCTCTCGCTGCTTGATCGAAGTATAGTAGATCACCGGATAATGCCAAATCCCATCGGTCTTTCCAAACAGTTGATGTGGCACATTAACAGGCTAAAAAAATACCCTGTTTGTGGTATTTAACAGAATAAAAATACAATCTATCTTTGCATTTGTAATCGCAAGTAAAAAGGCATCTCACTTGTTCGACTGGAAATTGACTTCGTGAGACGCCCCAACGCTTAAAAATATAACGCTGTGGCAAAATTAATAATTTTTTCTCAATACACAATATGTGTATTGCTTTTCTTCGTACATTTTTCTGTTTATGCTCAACAAAATGGAGTATCTATACAGGGAAAAATCTTAGATGTTCAAACAAATGAACCGCTTATTGGGGCAAGTATTTCCATTGTGGGCGATAATACCGGAACCACCTCCGACATAGACGGGAATTTTATTCTCAATGTCAAGTCGTTCCCTGCAAAAATTTCCGTCAACTATATTGGATATAAACCGTTTGAAGTAGATGTACTTGAATACACGAAACCACTGACGATTGAGTTACATGAAAATCAGAACGCTTTGAGCGAAGTAGTGGTAGTGGGCTACGGCAGTCAAAAACGCAAAGAGCTAACCGGTTCTGTCGCTTCGGTTGACAAAGTGACTTTACAACAATTTGCTACTTCAATTGACGATTTGCTTGGCGGCGCTATTTCGGGGGTCAATGTAACGCAAACTTCGGGGCAGCCGGGTGCCGGTTCTGAAATTCGTATTCGTGGCGGTAACTCTATCTATGCCAGCAACGAACCGCTGTATGTGATTGACGGCTTTATTTATTTTAGCGAAAAAGGAGCGACACAAGCCGGTATCGGCGGCATCGAAAGCAGTCTTAACCCATTAGCATCCATCAATCCCTCCGACATAGAATCCATAGAAATTTTGAAAGACGTATCGGCAAAAGCGATTTATGGCTCTCGTGGCGCAAACGGCGTGATACTCGTTACCACGAAAAAAGGCAAACGCGGTAGCAACACGATTCATTATCAATACTCCATCGGCATAGACAAATCGGCGAAAAAACTTAATTTGCTGAACGCTGAACAATGGACACAAATACATCAGCAGTATCCACAGTATTTCTATAACAATCCTTGGGGCGACCCTGAATACAATGCATTTACTGCGGCTCAACTGGAAGCAACCGGCAAACCAACAGATGCTAATTGGCAGGATGCCGTATTACAAACCGGATCAACACAGACCCACGCATTGTCCATCAGTGGCGGAGATGAAAAAACCCGTTATCTTATATCGGGCAACTATACCGACCAAAAAGGAATTATTCTTAATTCCGGTTTTAGCCGTTTCAGTGGACGAATCAATTTAGACAAGGAATTATTCTCTAATTTTACGGTTGGCGTGACCGTCTCTGCCGACAGAAGCACGCAAGATGCGCTGACCACACTGTCTGCCCGTGATTATTCAGGAAGTAGTAACCCATTTAGATCAGGCATTACCAATTCGTTGGTCTATGCTTTGTTTATGTCGCCGGTAATTCCTGTTCACGATGCTGTCACAGGCGAGTATAATTATTATAATCCGTTTGAATTGACCGAATTACGATATTACGACCAAGCAGCCAACCCTGTATCGGATTTGAAAAACAGCATTGGACAAACCTTGAGTACATCTTTATTGGGTAATTTTTTTGCCAAATATTATCTGCCGTTCATAGAGGGATTGGCTGTAAAATTCAGTGCGGGAACAAATCTTAATTACATTACGCAAAACTTTTTTGCACCTCCTTATACTGTTCTTGGCATCAATCAAGATATACAAGGCAGAGGCGCTGTGGGCAATCGATATACGGCTGTAAAGCAATTTGAATACCTGCTTACTTACACCAAACGACTGACTGATATTCATTATATCGACCTGTTAGCCGGATATACGGATCAAAAAACCAATACGAATATTGTACTCAGCCAAACAACACATTTGGAAGATTTCAACGATTTGGCTATGTCAACCGGACTAAAAAAACTTTTTAATAGAGCAGAGGATGCTTCTTTGAACTCCATACTTGCAAGAGTCAACTACACGCTATTAGAAAGATACAATCTCACAGCGACTTGGCGTGCAGATAAATCTACTCGCTTTGCAGAAGGACACCAATGGGGATATTTTCCTTCGGTCGGTGTTTCGTGGAATATAGACGGTGAAGAATTTGCAGAATCATGGAATCCAACCTTAAGTTCACTGAAATTGCGTGCTACTTACGGTACTTCCGGCAATCAGGAAATCGGCTTCAGTGAGGCGCTGGCATATTTTGATTCAAGCGGAAGATATAACGGAGAGGCGGCTTATGTCCCCGGAAATCCCGGTAATGATGAACTGACTTGGGAAACCACCAGCGAATACAATGTCGGTATTGATGCCGGATTTCTAAATGACCGCTTGACCCTCGTTGCCGATGTTTATTCCAAAGAAACAAAAGATTTATTGGTAAAAGTAGAACCGCCTTTTGGCTCGGCAAGCACTGCATTGCAAACCGTAAATCTCGGAAACGTAACCAACAAAGGTTTTGAATTGGCATTGAATGCACGGCTGATTTCACAGCAAAGATTCACATGGGCGGCTTCTGCTAATTTTTCCCGTAACATAAATACAATCACTAAATTAGGCGAAAAAAGCAACAATATGACAGTGGGTGACCAACAAGAAAAAATATACAGAGAAGGCGAATCGGTTGGCTCGTTCTACGGCTTTATATATGATGGCGTGGATGCAGAAACCGGCGATATTATATTGCGTAACTTGGACGACAATCCCAAAATCATGCCAAGAGGCGACCGTACCATTGTCGGCAGCATACAGCCCGATTTCACTTACGGATTTTCTACCAACCTCACCTGCCGTCGTTGGGATGCGTTTGTATCATTGCAAGGATCACATGGCAACCAGGTATATAATAAACTGCGGCGCCATCTCTCCGAAGGCAATGAGACCTATAATCTTTCGACAGATATTTTGAACGCTTGGACCAAAGAAAAACCAACCGACACACCGCGAGCAGGTGCCGACATTACCGGTAATATCAATGCAAACACGCTGTATAGCCGCTATGTGGAAGATGCTTCTTTCTTGAAGATACGAAACATCACATTGGGATATAATGTGCCTGTAAAAATAGACAACAATCCAGTGCAATTCCGCATTTTCGTGTCGGCACAAAACTTATATACGTTTACAAAATATACCGGTTACGACCCCGAAATAGCGGGTGGAATAGATACGGGAATTTATCCCACGTCCCGAACGTTTTTGGCCGGCGCCGGCATCACATTTTAATGAGAAAACTTTTATTAATAATATTAACAATTTAATTTTAAGAAAACAATGAGAAGAAAAACGACTCTTTTATTTATCACAGCATTAATGATGTTGTGTGTGGGTACAATGCAAGCACAAAAACTGAGCTTGTTAGTACACAGTGAAACCGGTGAACCTCAATCGTTTGCATTGAGTGCCATTGGCAAAATCACCTTTTCGGAAGGCACGACGAGCGTGTTGTTCAAGAATGGGGATAGTAATAACATCGCTCTTTCAACGATTTCGAAACTGACATTTTCGGAAACAGGAGGAACGGACATTAGATTGCCGGAAGCGGCTTCAACACTCAAATTCTATCCCAACCCCGTGCGCGATGATCTGTTTGTGTCGAGCGGCTCTAAAATTGAGACAATTACCGTATTTAACCTGCAAGGTGGTGTGGTATTGCATAACAACGAACAGTCATCATCGGTAACATTGTCACTTGGCTTTTTGTCCAAAGGCATTTACCTTATTCAAGTGAAGCGTGCAGACGCTATTAGTACTCACAAAATTATTAAACAATAAGAAAATTATAAAACAATGAAAAAGAATTTATTAAAAGTGGTGATTGCCACATTGTTATTAGTCGCAGGCACACAAGTACATGCGCAAACAGAGAATATATATGTGTATGGCAACAATGGTAATGTGCTGTTTACAAATACAGTAGCGGAAATTGACAGCATTACCTTTCTTGTTCTGTCAGAACCTTCGAGCGCTGTGACTTCAACAGAAGCTTTGGCTAAGGTTAATGCAGTTTACGGACCATTGCAAACCCTCAGTTCTTCGTACTCTTTCTTGCTTGAATCGGCAACCGAAACTACGGTTTCTTTTGAAGGCGCCGATAACGCCGGTGGTCCCTTGGTAAGTCTGTTTGAAATCGCGGAAGACAACTCGTATGCCGTCAAGGTTTTCAATCGCTTATACAACAGTATTGCCGCAGCCAATACAGCTATCGACGAAATCGGCGCAACGGCTGTGTCTGCATCATTGAATCAAGCGGGCAAAGATTTGTTGATAGCTCGCGCCAAATTTATCCGTGGCTACGATTATTTCCAACTCGTCCAACTCTTTGGAGAAGTACCGTTGATTTTAAGTTCTGTTCCTGCAACTATTGCAACACAAAGCACAACGCGCAAATCTATTGACGATGTTTACAATCAAATCGTGAGCGACTTGACGGCTTCTATTCCCAATTTGCCGGTGGCTGATCCTAACAAATCACTCCCTACGCAATTGGCCGCAAAGACCATTTTAGCTAAGGCTTACCTCACTTGGGGTCAAAAACCGCTTTCGCAAAGCCAAGTTGAAGCAATTAAGACAGCTAAAACCGACCCTGAAAAACCGGCAGTGGACAATGCTAAATTGCAATTAGCCATTGGCTATGCCAACGAAGTAATCAATAGTGAAAAGTATAAATTGTTGAGCGATTTCAACAAAATCTGGGGTGCAACCAACGAAAACAATGCTGAAGTGATTTTCTCTATCCACCACGATGGTGATGGTATTGATGCACAAGGCAATCACCAAACACACTGCGGGTTTACTTTCCCGACCAATGAACGGGCAAATCCTCATATCCAGTATGCCGACATTGCGCTCGAAAATGCAATACCGTTTGGCGATGCTCGTAAATTATACTCTTATCTCACCAATGTAACGTACGACAACCAACAAGTTGATACCTTGACTTGGCCGCTTAGCGTTGTTCGCCCGGGCAAATGGGTTCACAGAAAATGGGATGGAATCAACCACGCAGCAGGTGTGAGTACACAGCTTAATGACATCGACCACATCGACTTCCGCTTGGCTGAAGTATATCTCATCAAAGCTGAAGCGCAATGGTATGTAAACGATGGAGACAAAGGCTTAGCTGCCGTCAATGCACTCCGCACAAGAGCAGGTGCAGCTGAATTGGCAAATATCAGCGAAGACGCTATACAAAAAGAATGGGGCTATGAATTTGCTTTTGAACAAAAACATTGGATCAACCTGGTACGTTGGAGAACGTTGGTTAAATCTGTACTCGAAAAAGTACCTGCTTATGAATATTATAAAGAAGTGTACAATAATAAAGCAGCGTTCGATGCATATTCATACTATGGTGTAAAATCAGACCCGACAAGATTTGATTTTTATACAAGAATTTACAAACACTTGCATGCAAAAACAAAGAATATCGACGGACATCAATACCGTTTCCCGATTCCTTTAAGCTCGACAGGACAAGATTTGGGTATTACTCCACAAAATCCGGGGTATTGATTTAAAATAGTTATAGCAACTGATAAAACACGGATTAGATGTGTGTAAATCCATCTAATCCGTGTTGTCTGTGTGTCGTTGGCAGCCTCTCTAACAGGTCATATTATCATTCGAAATTCTGCGGTTCCGTCCAACTAAAGTCATAGACGCGATTGGGATAAAAGATAGCATCGTGGCCGTGTCCGGTAGCATCGTGGAAGATATTCCTGAAATTGTCCGGACCCTCGTCCATCTTCCAGTATGCTTCCAAATCGGGATGAGACGGATCAGCCTCGTAGTACATGTTACTTTTTATCTGAGTGGAAGACAATGCTTTTTTCCAAAGGCGGATCTGACTCAGGTTCATCGTATTGTTTGTACTTGTATGGCTCGTAATCAGGATTACCGTGTGCATAATCCAATTGGACCCCGGATATTTGGCCGAAGACTTGAGATACTCTTCACCGTTACGATAGAGGATAACGTTTGTTCCATCGTACACAGCCGCCCAATGATTCCATTGTTGCGCGATAAGCTCAAATGGACCGGTAAGTTGTGCACCCCATGCCTTCCAGTTGATATAATTACGTGAACCGTTTTCCGGATTGGGTTTGGAGTTGGCATCACCGAAACGAAGGTAAAACTCGTAATTGTCGGGAATCGCACTGTTATTGCCGTAAATACCGAATATGGCAAAGTTTTGCGAGTTGTACTTATCAAGCCGCGCCCAAAATTCAAGTGTGTATGACGACAGGGAGAGATTCCACCCGCCGGATTTATTGCCGGATGGGTCGGTCACTTCCAAAGGCTGCGCCTCTATGGCTGGGCCGTCACTGATCCTGTATTTGATGTTAGGCGTGCGCACAAACAGCTTCTTATCTACAATGTATATGAATTTAGACTGGCTGGCAGAAGTCTCTACATTACCGCTCAAACCGTTTATTGCAATCGGCAAGGCATAACGTTTACCTTGCATATCGAAATAATTTATGTGTATCTCTTTACTGACAGCCACCTCACCCGCCTTGACGGTAACTTTGGCATTTGCACCCAAGTTGGTATGCTCAAGAGGGATGCAGAGGTAAAAAGAACCGTTTTCACTGTTGTATTTTTCAAGTTCTTCAGGACTGAGGCCGATGTTTACTTCCGTGTTTTCCGCTACCGGCTTTGCCAGCCTTACGGTAACGGTTATGTCTGCGCCGGCCGGCATCATGGGAGCCATGGCCGATTTGGCGGTAGAGGCCGCTTCCACAAGATAAATGCTATTATCCTTTATTCCATATTCTGCATCGTTGCAGCCGGCAAATAGTCCTGATACTGCAACAATCATACTTAATATACTATATTTTCGTTTCATAATCCTTCTTTTTTTGATTATTGATATTTTATTTGATTGCGGGCGCCGGTGCGTTTTTCCGCTCATTGTAGATTCGGTACAAGTTGGTAATACCTTGCCGTAAATAATAATATTCCGGAGAATTATTATACGTCATGCCCTGATTGTAGTCGAAACCTACACGGTAAATGCCAAAGCCACCGATTTGACAGTCGATGTTGTCCGTCTTGTGAATATATTTGGATTGCACAAGAACGCCGCCGCCGGTAGAAGCGTACGATTCAAAATTCTCGGTAACAATTGTCCGGCGAACTACCTCGTTTTCAGTGATGATTCCGCTGGAAATCCAGTTGCTCATATCACTAAGCACGCCGTTAACACGATATTGCAATATATAGTCGCTGCCGCTGCCGTAAGCCTGCAATACAAAGTAATCTACGTAATAAGAAAGCCAATCCTTGTCCATGCGGCCACCAATACCGACTTCTCCATCAATCAGGAACAGCAGGCCGGGTTTTGCAGGTTTACGACCGTCACGGTCGGTGCGTTGCGAACCTTTGCCGAACCAGTAAGATAATTCTTCAACAAAGAGTTTGCGCTGTACTTTGTTTGTCCACAGATAATGGCCGCTTCCACCACCGCCAGAAGGCTCATAGTCCCAGTCAAACCCGTCATATCCTTCCTTAACCACAAGGTCGTAGATTGTTTCCGCATATTTCCGGATAGCAGGTCCTATTACCGCAGGGTCGCTGCTGTTGCCTATATTATAGATAGAATCTTCAGGCACATCCTCTCCGCAAGCTGCGGAGAAGAGTGTAACCACTACTTTAGTACCTTTTACTTCTTGTACATATTTCATATCAGCCTTTGCCATTTCCGTCAAGCCCCATTTGGGTTGTCCCCAGTTGGAAGCTATGGTTAATGAATCGGGTAATCCTCTCAGACTGTTTGCTCCCATAGGAGAAATACCCGTCCAGTCGTCGAACCACACAAACGATTGCGGTAAATCCGGCGTTTGTTTCCATGCACGCAAAGAAGCGTAAAACTCCTCGCTCTTATTTGTTTCATTCAGGTCGGAATCGCCGAATCCGATATTTTCGACTTCCGTCCAATCGCTGCATCCTGTAAAGAGTGCTCCAACTGCTGTAACGGCCAACAATATGACCTTTAAACTATTTATTTTCATAATTTTTCAACTTAAAATGTTACTGTTTTTTTGCCCACCATAAATTCGTGCTTCCCTTATCGGGGCCTCCGAGCATAGTTGATACGGCGTTTGCCACATTAACCGGATTACCGTTATACTCCGAAACGGGGTAAGGTAAACGGCGCACCAAACGGCTGTTGTAAGTAGTTGCACTGAAAATGCTGTTGTCTATAGTTCCCATGGAACCATCCGTGCTGAGATTGTCCTGCGCGGAAAATATCTGCGGATAACCTGTACGGCGGAAATCGCACCATGACTCAAACCCCAGCGGATAGTTAGCAAGCCATTTTTGAGTGATAATCTTGGCCAACCGGGTGTTTGCCGCAGCATCTACATCGTTCCACGGCACACTGATGTTGCTAATGCCGACGGTGATACCGCTTATCGGGTCGGAGTAAGCGCCGGGGTAAGTAACGGTAGTCGTATATGCACCGGCGGTAACTTCGTGTTGCTCCATAGAGGTGTTGATACCCTTGAGATAATAAGCTCCCGCCTGTGCCTCGCCTCCGGCAATCCAACCTTGTAAAGCGGCTTCAGCTTTCAGAAATTGTGTTTCGGCGGCACAAAAAACCAGCAAGGGCGAACCGGTGGTGAAATTAGGTTTGGAAAAAAGGGCAGACATACTATAGATTTGCTTGTTGATATTATTAATACCCATTCTCACGCCGATATAAGTTCCAACACCCGTTTTAGTCATATATACCGGACAACGGGGATCGGCATATCCGTTCATATATGTGGAGAGTACGGCATTTATAGCCAAATCGCCCCAATCAATTGCTGCTTTATAATAAGGATTATCGGTAGTAGGCAGGAATGCATTGTCAACATTGGACTCAATAGTACCTCCGGCGATGGCTTGCACCATGACTTCTTTGGCATAATCGGTATCAACAGCGGCTATGCGGATAGCCATACGCAGTTTGAGCGAGTTGGCAAATTTAATCCACTTGCTGAAATTACCTCTGTAAATTAAGTCGAACTCTGCCATAGGATTCGCTTTGCCTTGGTTCTCACCCAAGAATGCGGTCAATGAAGCGATGCTGTTGTCTAAGTCTTGAATCATATTGTGATACACGGTTTGCATATCGTCATATACTACGGCCAATTGTCCTTCGCCCATTTTGGAATAAGGAACAGGACCGTAGGTATCGGTCACACGGAGCATTACCCCTACGCGCACAATGTTTGCCCATGCATAGATGTATCCTTTACCGCCGGTGATATCCTTTATCTTAAAATAATTGGCGTAAAATCCTGAGAACAGTTTATTGAAGGGATATTCCATCCAACCGGCAGAGGGATTGAAAGTACCGTAATTGGTGCCTTGCCAGTTGTTGGTCGTAGCCATGTAGCCGCCATACTGGTTGCCGATCATTTGTTCTATCATTTGATTATCGTTTTCCTGATAGTTGTGCATCAGGTAAAGCAGACTGGGGAAAAGCGTACCCACTCTCTCCGGAGCGGTCATATCATCCGGAGCTGGATTTGTAGGATGTGTATTGAAATTTTCAAAGTCTCCGATACACGAAGCCAACAAAAGCAATGAGCAAATACTTAACGTCGTCCGTATTCGTTTGAAATTATATTGTTTCATGTGATTAATTTGTTTTTTTAGAATTGTAATTTTAAACTAAACCCAAGGTTGCGCAAACTGGGTTGCATGAAGTAATCCACTCCGGTATAGAATGTATTAGAAGCCGAAGCCACCAATTCGGGATCGAAAGGAGCTTTGCAATAAATCATGGCCAGGTTGTTCGCTACAAGTCCTATGGTAACATCGGCAATATTAGACACCCATTTCTTTGGTATTGCATATTCGAGGCTGACTTCGCCCAGGCGGATGTTGCTTGCATCGTATATGTAATGAGCGCCCTGTCCGGTACCGGCCGCTACTGCGTTCAGGTAGTCTTTGGCAGATACATTTATATTGCTGATGCTTACACCACCCGCTTCGCGCACTCCGGCACTGGCTTTCGATACTCCGTAACGGTCTAAGATCGCTTGCGTATTGGAGACTACCAATCCGCCGAAACGGCCGCTAAACAATATATTCAGGGTTGCGCCTTTGTATGAGAAAGAATTTCTCCATCCTGCATGTGTTTTGGGAAGCAAAGAGCCTGCCTTTTTATATTCCGTATCAACCATTGAAGGTAAGAAAGTTTTCGGATCGAGGAGAACATAACCGTTTTCATTCCGTTTCCAGTCACGGTTTACGTAAATATCTCCCATACTGCCGCCTTCGGTAAGGCGGACTATCGGCGAACCGGTACTGCCGAGCGTAGCCTTATCCAGGTAAGGCATGAAAATAGCCTCGCCCGTAACAGGGTTTGTAATCCCGTCGGCTAATTTTTTTACCTTGTTTTCGTTATAACTGAATGTTACATTGCTTGACCAGGAGAAACCGTTCCATTTGTTGTTATAACCTAAAGACAGTTCTACACCGGTATTCTGTACATTGCCCGCTTGAACATATACGCCGTTGTAACCCGACGTAGAGGGAACGTTGGCGACAAATGTCTGGTGCAACGTGTTGGATTTGTAGTAGGTAGCATCCAGATTAAGCGCACCCTTGAAGAAACGCATGTTGAAACCGGCTTCATACGAATTGGTAAGTTCCGGTTGCAGATTCCTGTTGGGATACAACAAGAGTGTATTATATTGATTCGTCTGATCGTTATATTCATAAATCTCCCGTGTGATATACATGTTGTAAGCAGTACCTACAGATGTATAAGACAAACGTACTTTCATGAAAGAAAACCAATCGGGTAACTTCACCATTTGTGAAACGATGCCCGACAATCCTATCGACGGGTAGAAGAACGATTTGTCGCCCGATTCGGAAAATGCCAATATTGCGTGTTCACATCGGAAAGCTCATCGTAGCGGTCAAACAACTGCACTTCACCGAAATCTTCGCCGCGTGGAAAAAGATAAAGCGACGGTAGCGGGTTAAAATACTGGCCTTGCGAAACCATATTCTTATCGTCTTGGACAATAAGATTGGCGCTTGCATCCCATACGAATTTGTTCTGCAAAAATGAAGCGGTATTACGGAAGAAAAAATTATACCTGTTGTATTTATTATTGGGAAGAATGCCTTGCGCATTGGTAGAAGCCGCCGAAAAATAAGTCTGGCTCCTGTCATTTCCGGTAGATAAAGATGCGGAGTTCGTTACATTGCTGCCTGTGTTAAAAAATTTGGCAGGATCATAGTTGACACCGGTTTTTCCGCTCCAACTGGTAGTTTCTCCGGGAACATTTCCATAAATGTTTTGAAATTCCGGCATCATTAACGGAGTTGAAAAAGTAGTGCTGTTACTTACGGTAACAGACGTTTTGTCCGCACGTCCTTTTTTAGTAGTGATAAGCACAACCCCATTGGCGCCTTCGTAGCCATAAAGCGCAGCGGCAGATGGGCCGGTAAGCAATGAGATGCTTTCAATATCATCGGGATTGATGTCGGCGGCGCTTTCACTACCCGGTTGGCTGGAAAACGATCCTTCTTTCGTATCATTTCCATAACTGGAATTATACATCGGTACCCCGTCTATTACATACAGGGCATTGTTGTTTTTGGACAGCGATTTCGCGCCTCGCATGACAACTTTCACTGCGGATCCCGGTCCCGCAGCACTGCTGTTGATAGCAACGCCGGCAACTTTACCCGCCAAGGCATTCATAAAGTTGGCGCTCTTTACGGTAGTAATATCTTCGTTGGAAACTTTCTGCACGTTGTAACTCAATGCTTTTTCCATACGTTTGATACCTAAGGCCGTTACAACTACTGTTTCCAGCATCTTTGTATCGGACCGCATTTTGATGTTGTAAACATCTTCGTCGGTTACCGTTACATTTGAGGATACATAACCTAAATAAGAGAAAATCAAGACGCTGCCTTTCGGTACGGAAAGTTTGAAATTACCGTCTGTATCGACAACGGTTCCCGTACTGAAACCTTTTACGCTTACAGTTGCCCCAATCAAGGGTTCTCCCGTTTCATCCACTATCCGACCGGTTATAGTCTTGTTCTCCGCTTGTTCTTTTTTCTGAGGAACGATGATAATGTACTCATCTTTCAACTGGTGGTCAAAACCGGTTCCGGAGAGTACGGCATGCAAAGCCTCTTCCAAAGATTGTTCTGCGATACTTACTCGAATCTGTTTGCCACCATTAAGTTTAGACTCATTATAGGCAACAGACATGTTTGATTGTTTCTCAATTTCTTTCAAGGCCTCTTTAACCGTTATGTCGCTCTTTTTGAACGATATCTTCGCATTATTTTGTGCGAAAGACACTGTTTGCATAAAGAGCAGGCATAATAAAAGAAATAAATTAAAATGTAGTTTTCTGCAAAAATAATTCATTAAGTGAGTGGAATTAAAATGTTAATACTATGGTTATTATAATTATTCTATTGTGTCTGTGTTTATTTTACATTTTATTTAAAGGATTTAACAATATATTCATTCGCTTATATAATACGAATCTCCAATCTTATGGCAGGTAAAATTTTCGGACGCTTTCTTTATAACATCTATGATGTCGGAAAGGGATGATTCTTTTTTAAATCGGAAATTATATTTATCGTCATTAAACATCGTTGATTTATATTGGAAGGATACGGCGTATTTGCGTTCCAACACACTGAATATTTCTCCGATGGTAGCTCCCCGAAATAAGAGTTCTCCGCGTTGCCATGCCGTTGTTTCAAATACATCGACCAGCCCGATGGTGTGCAATTCGGTAATTTCGTTGTAAACAAATTGTTCGTTAACAGTCAGGATATAGGAATCCGACGGGCAGTTGTTTTTCTGCACTTTTATGCTTCCGGTTATCAATGTTGTCTTGAAATACGATTCATCGGAATAGGCCGCCACATTAAACTCCGTACCGAGAGCTGTAACCGAAAAATTCCTGGATTTAACGATGAAAGGCACGTTGGCATTCTTTTGAACCTTAAAATTGGCTTCCCCATACAAGTAAACAGTTCGCGTATCTTTCCCATACGATTCCGGATACAACACAAGCGTACCCGAATTGACCTGTATTAAACTGCCGTCAGGCAGTGTCAGGGTGTCGGTTTGTTCTGCACGGGAATAATATTCTATGAATCCGGGAGCAGAAGATGAAGATATTCTATTCGTAAAAATAAACGCTGAAGAAACAGCTGTGATAAATATAACAGCCGCAGCATTGGGAAGAAAAGATTTAACATTTTTTTTAAAATCGGACAACGCCAAATAGAGATGCCGCTCTACGGTGCGGATAGACATATTCAATGATTCTGCTATCTGTTGATTGGCTTTTCCTTCATAACGGCTCATCTTAAAGATTTTTTTGCGTTGTTCGGGCATTTGCTCTACAACACCGGCAATAATCAACTCTATTTCTTTGGCATGTAACTTATCGTCCAGACCAAACTCTTCCGCTACCTGGTTTTTTTGCGCCAGTTCTTCCTGGTATCTACGTTCTATATCCCGGTGCTTGATTAAATTGAAGATATGATTTTTGGTTATCTTGTACAGATAATTATTTTTCTTTTCTTCATCTTTCCATATTTCAGGTTTATCGATCAGTTTCAAAAATACATCTTGCGCAATATCTTCCGCATCTTGCTCGGACATAAGGATACGTTTGGCAAAAGATTTTACTCTGGGATAATTTTCAATAAAAAATTTTCCGAATTCTTCGTTTAGTTTCAGATCCTGTTTGAATAATATCATTCAATTAGCGTTTTAAACAGACAAACTTCTCATAATGTCACAATTAATACAATACTCTCGAAAAAACGGACAATCCGTTAAAGTGCGTATCTTTGCAAAAATCATTTAAAAAAACGAAAACAATGAGAAGAAAATTCAGACAGAGTTTTAAGACCAAGGTCTTGGTTCCGTGTCCCTTTCTTTAGACAGAAAGTTGGACTTTGTTCAACAATTCATTTATCAATTTTTCTTTTCTGAAGAAGCCGGAAATTCCGCTTCTCCTCGCAAAGAGTTTTTATTTTTCCAAATGCAAAATTACATCTTTTTTTCAACATTTCAATCAGGCGCACAAATTTTTCTTTATAAAAACTTGCACTGCATTGACAATCATCAATTTATACGTAGAGTGAAAAGTGGATATTGAAAAAAATTCTATTTTCTAATCCCCAATTCCCAACTTATTCGTATCTTTGCCAAACGAAACATGGGCTTGACTGGTTTTGACAGCGGGCAGAAGTGGTTTGTAAGCATGCAGTGCGTCGTTGTTCGGCACTATAATCTCGGATGATAACCATTAATTGGCGAAAATAATTACGCTCTCGCTGCTTGATCGAAGCATAGTAGATCATAAGCTTTATTCCGGTTCAAGGAATCGGAACGAGACGTCACCCGGAAGCTGTGGCTTCGAAGCAATCCGAATCGGTGGCGCAGGAATATCGGAGATAGTTTGAAAAATGTCCCGGCTTTCAAATGAAATTCAGGGAATAAGCTCAATAATCGGCAGCCTTGGTCTTGTATTGAGTCGAAAACTAAAATAAGGATAAGCATGTAGAAAGCAAATTAATTCCTCGTTTGGACGAGGGTTCGAATCCCTCCAGGTCCACTAACGCCAACAAAACGGCAAAAGGTTGTGAGGACAACCAAAGCCGAAAAAATGCCTAATTTTGCACACGATTTGACAGATAACAGGCTGTAATCTATGGTCTTATAGTGGAGCGACTTGGCGTTTTCAAAGACTTTTTTCTCTTGATGACAAGTAATAATTTTGTCACATTA